>CAYGUQ010000395.1:2781-4582 GCA_964352995.1 uncultured Rhodobacterales bacterium | reverse complement strand
TGGCGTGGGGTGCCGCGCGGTGGAGCGGGTCGACCAGCGTCAAGGCGGGGTGCGCCGCGGGCAGCGCAAGCGCCGCGCCCCTGCCGGCGTGGCGCCTGTCGCGCAGCCGCTTGGCCGCGACGTTGAGAAACAGCGCCGCGGCGACCACCGCCGTCGCGACCCGTCCGGCCGTGTCGAAGGGGCCGCTCGCCGCCGCCACGTCCTGCGCCGCCGCCGCGGCGAGAATCGCGGTCAGCGGGCCGAGCGCGAGCCAGCGCCAGCGCCCGATCCGGCCCCCGCCCCAGCGGCCCACCACGTCGAGCGCGACGTCGCGCGCCATCGCCAGCGTCCGCGAGTCGCGCGCCGCGTCCTGCGTCCGTCTCGCCGCTTCCTGCGCTGGCCTCATCCGTCGTGCTCCCCCGCGCTTTCTGTCGCATCGCCCTGCGCGGCCGCCGATTGGCACTGTCCGCGCGACCGGCGCCGGGGCGAACTGTCGCCCTCTTCCGACCGGATCATGGAGGATGGTGCGATGGGCGCAAGGGAAGGCAAGCTGATCTGGGCCGTCGCCGCGGCCGCGTTCGCCGCGGCGCTGCATGTGGCGCCGGCGGCGGCCGACGAGATCGAGGACGCCATCGAGGCCGGCCTCGCCGCATACCGCGCCGGCGACGTGGCGCTCGCGCGCGAGGAGATCGACTACGCCGCGACGCTGCTCGCCGCCGCCAAGGCCGAGGGCCTCGCCGCCTTCCTGCCGCCCGCCCGCGACGGCTGGACGCGCGAGGTCTCGCAGGAGGCGCAGGCCGCCGCCGCCTTCATGGGCGGCGGGCTCACCGCCTCGGCGAACTATCGCCGCGGCTCGGACGAGGTGCAGGTCATGCTCGCCGCCGACGGGCCGATGATCGCCGGCATGGGCGCGCTGCTCGGCAACCCCGCCATCATGGCGACGCAGGGCGAGGTGCGCCGCGCGGGTCGCCAGCGCTACCTCGTCTCCCATGACGGCGACGTGATGGCGCTGATCGACAACCGCATCCTGATTCAGATCGACGGCGGCGCGGAGACCGATGAAAAGATCGCCTATTTCGAGGCGATCGATCTCGACGCGCTGGCCGGATTCTGACGCTGAGACGGCCCGTTCGCGGGCCGTCGTTTGAGATACAGGCGATTTTCCGGCATGATTACGCCTCCGTAGCAAGTTCGACGGAGGTTATGCATGACGGATCGCGACAAGTACGCCGCACAGCTCAAGGGCCTGATCGACGACTACAACGCCCGGATCGAGAAGCTGCAGGAGCGGGTGAGCAGCGCCTCGGCGCAGGGGCGGCGGGACTACGCCGACCATCTCGACGAGATGAAGCAGGCGCGGGACGCGGCCGAGAAGGAGTTGCGGGCCTTCAACGACGCGGCATGGGCCGGGGCGGACGAGATGCGCAGGGGTTTCGAGGCCGCCTGGGGCGAGATCAGCAAGGCGGCCGACCGCGCGATGTCGCGCTGAGCGCGGCGTCGAGGCAGGCGCCCATCGCGGCCGCGATGCGCGCGACGTCCCACCCCGCCCCGAGCGGCGGCGTGTGGAGGAAGGCGACGCGCGGGGCGCAGCCCGTCGCGAGCGCCGCCCAGTAGGTCGTCTCGCAGACGTAGCGCCCCGGATCGTTCGACAGCCGCGCGGGCGCGCCGGTCGCGCGCATCGCGTCGAGCGCCGCCGCCCAGGGCCAGAGACCATGCAGCACCGGCGCCGCGTCGCCCGGCGCGTCGCGCCACGCCGCGGGGCGGCGGGCGCGGATCTCCAGCCGCAGCCGCGGCTCGTCGGCGAGGCCCGTGAGCAGCACGA
>CAYGUQ010000395.1:0-2771 GCA_964352995.1 uncultured Rhodobacterales bacterium | reverse complement strand
CGCGTCGAGCAGGGCGCGCGGCGCGTCGTCATGGTCGACCGGCAGCGTCTCGACCGCGAGGCCGGGGCGCGCTGCGCCAAGCGCCGTCGCGCCCTCGCCGCTCGAATTGACGCTCCAGCGCCCGAAAGGCGCAAAGCCGGTGACGAGCGCCGTCATCGCCGCCTCACTGCGCCGGGATCTCCTGCGCGGAGAACCATGCCGCGAGATCGGCGATCTGGTCGTCCTTCAGCCCGCCGGCGACGATGTTCATCTCCGGATGCACCCGCCCGCCGGAGCGATACTCCATGAGCTGCTCGGCGATGTATTCGGGGTCGAGCCCGGCGATGCTGGGAGTGTTGGCGCGGACGGCGGCACCGTCGCGGCCATGGCACGCCGAGCACATCCGGGCGAGCTTGTAGCCCGCTTCCGCATCGCCTTCGGCGAGGCTAGGCGCCGCCCAGGCGAGCAGCGCGGCGGTCAGGGTCAGTCGAAGCATGTCTGATGGTCCCGTTGAACGCGAAGCGGCCCCGGCGAAGCGCCGGGGCCGCCGCCAGTCCCGGCGCGATTACTGCGCGGGAGCGGAGTAGGAGATGCGGTAGAGCGCCCCGGCGAGATCGTCCGACACCAGGATCGAGCCGTCGCGCAGCATGCCGACGTCGACCGGACGGCCGAGATACTCGCCGGTGTCCTCGTCGAGCCAGCCTTCCGCGAACGGCTCCATCGTCACCGAGCCGTCCTCGGCGATGAAGGAGACCATGACGCGGGCGCCGACGGGCTCGGTGCGGTTCCACGAGCCGTGCTGCGCCGAGAAGATCGCGTTGCGATACTTCTCCGGGAACATGCGGCCCGTATAGAACGCCATGCCGAGATCGGCGGCGTGCGCGACGGTCTCGACCACCGGCATCACGACGTCGACGGGCACTTCCTCGCCCTTGTACTCGTTGGTGCGCGTCGAACCGCCGCCATACCACGGGTGCCCGAAGTGCTGGCCCATCTCCGTCTGGCGGTTCAGCTCGCCCGGCGGGATGTCGTCGCCCATGCCGTCGACCTGGTTGTCGGTCCACCACAGTTCGCCGGTCGCGGGGTGGAAGTCCTGCCCGACCGAGTTGCGCACGCCGTAGGTGTAGACCTCGCGGCCCGTGCCGTCGGTGTTGACGCGGATGATGCCGCCGATGCCGGTCTCGCGGTAGAGGTCCAGCTTCTCCTTCGGCGCCACGTTGTAGGGCTGGCCGAGCGAGATGTAGAGCTTGCCGTCCGGGCCGATGTCGCAGACGCGGGCGGTGTGGTTGAAGCTCTCCTCCTCGACGGGGATGAGCTCGCCCTCGGCGATCACGTTGAACGCCGCGACGTCGTTGCTCTCGTAGAAGAACTCGGCCGCCGGGAACACGAGGACGCGGTTGCGCTCGGCGGTGTAGAGGAAGCCGTCCGGCGAGAAGCACACGCCGTTGGGGATGTCGAAGGGCAGCGTCGGCGCGAAGTCCTTCACCTCGTCGGCGATGCGGTCCTTGTCGCGGTCGGTGACGGCCCAGACCTTGTCCTTGCGGGTGCCGACGAAGGTGACGATGCCCTGCGGGCCGGTCGCGATGTGGCGCGCGTCGGGCACGATGGCGTAGAGGTCGATGCTGAAGCCCTCGGGGAGCGTGATGCGCTCCAGCGTCCGGCGGATGGCCTCGGCCTTGGAGCCGCCCTGCTCGATGTAGGTGAAATCGGCGCCGCCGGTCTTCTGGAAAGCCGACAGCTTCTCAAGCTGCGCGTTCGCCGCGCCGCCGAAGCCCGCGAGCGCGATGCTCGCAAGCAGAATTCCGCTCAGTTTCATGGAGTTCCTCCCCGTGTGGCCGTTTCCCCCGCCGCGCCGGAGCCGTTCTGGTCGGCCCCTTACGCAGCGATAGGCGGGACCGTAACGCATCGCGCGTGAGGCGCAAGCGGAGAGGCGCGCAATCAGAAGCGCACGCGCAGATTGAGCGAGCCGAACAGCGCCGGATCGTCCTGACCCTCGTACTCGCGCGTCCTCAGAACCTGAGTGTAGGTGAGCTCGGCGGCGCCGAAGCGCAGGCTCGCCCCGACCGAGAAGTCCCCCACGAGCCGCTTCGCGTCGACGCCCGGCCCGTCGCGGAAGGTGTTGCCCTCCAGAAACAGGTTGCGGGCCACGACCCGCGCCTCGGCGCTGGCGAAGAGGCTCCAGCCGAAGCCGGCCTCGGGGCTGAAGAAGGCCGGGCCGGACACCGCGGGGCGGATGCGCGGCGGCCCGTAGTCCCGCGCGAGGTCCTGCCCCAGTCGCAGCGTCAGGCCGGTCGCGGCCGAGGTGTCGACCGTGCCGAGCGCCACGGAGACATGCGGGATCGCGTTCGCCTCGAGGTCCAGGAAGCCGAGATCGAGCGACGCCGCCGCCCGGCGCTTCTGTTCGTAGAGCACGCGGAACGCGGGCTCGTTGCCCAGTTGCGCGTCCCACCCGACGGGGTCGTCGAACGAGCCGACGTCATGGACGAAGGTCTGCGCCTGCTCCGCCAGCGACGCCGGGCCCACCATGCCGACGTCGAGCGCCAGCGTGTCGAGCCTCTCGCCGCTGTCCGCGATCAGCGCGGCGGAGAGGTAGAGATACCCCGCATAGGGGCGCTCGTCCGCAGCCGGCGCGGGGTCGGTGATGTCGGTCGGCGTGTAGATGTTCTGGCCGAGGGCGTAGGCGACGTACCAGTCCGGCCCCGTCGTCAGCCACCCCAGCCGGTCGCGCGCGAGCCGGCCCCAGAGCGGCAGCTCGTTGCGGCGCGACGTGTAGGAGAAGCGCAGCCCGTTGG
>CAYGUQ010000394.1:0-4589 GCA_964352995.1 uncultured Rhodobacterales bacterium | reverse complement strand
CCGGCCAGCATCGCGCCGAACCCCATCAGCGCCGCGCCGACGAGATAGCGCCGCATCGACGCCGCGCCCTCGAACCCCTCCAGCCTCCATTCGCCCGAGAGCCGCGCCGCCGCCGCCGCGCCGAGAAAGACGCCCGCGATCAGCCCGATGTCGAAGTCGAGCGCGCCGGCGGCTGCGCCATCGGCGCGGGCGTCACGGGCGGCTCGACCTTCGCGGCGACGGCGTGGCTGGCGCTCTGCGGCTTCTGGGCCGGCGGCGCGGCGACCGATCTTATCGTCGACCGCGGGTGGCGCCCCGCCGGCGGCGCTCGGCCGGCGGGGGCCTGAGCCGGGGAGAGCGCAGCTCCTCCCCGGTTCGGGTTCAGTTCGGCAGGATGACCGTGTCGATGACGTGGATCACGCCGTTGCTCGCCTCGATGTCGGCCATGACGACCGAGGCGCCGTCGACCGTGACGCCGCTGGTCGCGTCGATGTCGACGGTGGAGCCCTGCACGGTCGCGGGCGAGAGCGTCTTGCCGGCGAGGTCGGCCGACATCACCTTGCCCGGCACGACATGGTAGGTCAGCACGGCGACGAGCTGGTCGCGGTTCTCCGGCTGGAGCAGGTTGGCCACGGTTCCGGCCGGCAGCTTGGCGAAGGCGGCGTCGGTGGGCGCGAACACCGTGAACGGGCCCTCGCCCTTCAGCGTGTCGACGAGGCCGGCGGCCTGAACCGCGGCGACGAGCGTCTCGAAGTCGCCGTTGCCGGCCGCGATCTCGACGATGTCCTGCTCCTGCGCGGCGGCGACCGAGGCGCCCATGGCGAGGCCTACGACGGCTGCGACGGTGCTGCGAAGCATGGTTGAACTCCTGTTGCGTGGCGTCGCCTCAGCGCGGGCGACCGCTGCGGCAGATAGCGCCGGGGCGGCGTCGGAAAGCGGCGCGGCGCTGAACTTCTTTTGTTGGATCAGTGATTTGACTGGCGCAGGGCGCGCGCTAGGCGCCGGCGCTTGCCCTTGGGCGGCGCAGGCGTGTCTGATGCGGCGTTCATTGCGGAGCGCGGGGCCACCATGTGCAATCTCTACGCCAACACGATGCCGCAGGACGCGATGCGGCGGCTGTTCGACGTCTCGCCGGATCACGACGCGCTGGGCAACTTCGCGCCGGCCGAGGCGATCTTCCCGCGCTACGACGCGGCGATCGTGCGCCGAGGCGAGGACGGCGCGCGCAGCCTGAGCCTCGCGCACTGGGGGTTCGTGCTGCCGCAGGTCTCCAAGCGCACCGGCGAGCCGATCCTGCCCAAGGCGGTCAACAACGCGCGCGACGACACGGTGCGCAGTTCGCGGTTCTGGCGCGAGAGCTTCGAGACGCGGCGCTGCCTGATGCCGGCGACCGCCTACTGCGAGGCGAAAGGGGCGAAGCCGGCGACCTATGTGTGGTTCGCCATGGCCGGCGAGGCGGCGCGCCCGCCCTTCGCCTTCGCCGGGATCTGGCGGCGCCACCGGGGCCGTTATCGCGACGAGACGGTGGAAATCGAGACCTGCTCGATGCTGACGACCGCGCCCAACGCGCTGGCGCGCACGGTCCACCCTGACCGGATGCCCGTGATCCTGGCGCCCGAGGACTGGGAGACGTGGCTGGCGGGGGACGCCGATGCGGCGGCGGCGCTGCTGACGCCCTTCCCCGCCGAGGCGATGCGGATCGCGCGCGAAGGGCTCGACGCGAAGTCCGACCCGGTCGGGGGGTGAGTCTGCGAAACGCCGCGGCGCGCTCCGGCCCCGGCGGCGTCACCTGTCTTCGGGGGCGACGCCGCTCAGGCGCTCGCTGAGGCTGTCGACCTGCTCGCGCGTCCATCGCGACATGCGGCGGGTCCCGCTCGCGGGCTGATTGCCGAATCCGAGCGTCAGCCCCTCGCGATGGGCGCCCCTCGGGCGGATCGGGCGCGGCGCGAAGCCGCCGCCGCAGGTGGCGCAGACGTTGCGCAGCACCGTTTCGACGCAGTCGGCGCAGTAGGTGCATTCGTAGCTGCAGATGCGGGCGTCGGGCGCGTCCGGCGGGAGGTCGCGGCCGCACCACTCGCAGTTGGGCCTCAGCTCCAGCACGCGGCGCTCCACAGGCTCGCAGCGCCGCCGCCCCCTCGCCGGGGCGGCGGCGAGGTCAGCTTTCGAGGCCGAAGCGGCGTTCGAAGACGGCGCCGTCGGTGTCGGTCAGCCGCACGCGCAGCGGCGCGGGGCCGTGGGCGCCCGCGGGCCGGTCGAAACCGATCTCGGGGTTCTCGCTCAGCGAGATCGAGCCGGTGAGGGTGAAGAGCGGGGCCTCGCCGGCCCAGACCTCCAGCGTCTCGACGTAGCGCGCAGGCGTGTAGAGCAGCGTGATCTGGTCCATCTGCATCCCCGAATGCTGGGGATGGCTGACGGCGAGGCGCGCCCGGCTGTCGGCGCCGGCGCCGGCGCGCAGGCGGCTCACGGCGTCGGCGGCGGGGTCGGCCGCGGCGAGCTCCATGCGGCCCAGCGTCTCCATCGCCACGGCGTCGTCGGTGACGGGCGGGGCGGCGCAGGCGCCGAGGCCCGAGGTCTTGACCATCTGCTCGGCCATGTAGAGCCGGCCGTCGTCGGCCTCAACCACGACATGCACCGGCGAGGGGCCGTTGAGGCGCATGGTGAAGTCGAAGGCGACATGGGCCATGGGCCGGTGCATCTCGACCACGGCGGAGACCGGCATCGGGTTCTCGTCGATCACCACCGTGACGGAGCGGACGGTGCGGCCGTCGGGCAGCGCGGCGGAGACGGAGATCGGCACGGCCCGGTCGTCGGTCGCGCGCAGCGGCGCCTGCAGCGAGACGACGGCGGCCTCGATGGCGCGGTCGCCGTAGAGTTCGGCGCGCAGCCCGTCCCAGGACGATTCGGCGAGCGCCATGGCGGGGGCGCAGGCGAGCGCGGCGGCGACGATAAAGGGCGCATGGCGCATGGGGCGCTTCCTTCCGTTTCGTGTTGTTGCGCGGACGATGCCATGGCCGTCCGCGAAACGCCACTGTTCCGTCATGGACGATGGCTGCCGCGAAGGGCGCGCGCGACGCCCGGCGGCGGCCCGCGCCGGCCGCGAAGCGTCGGCGTTTCCGGCGCGATCGCGCGCCGGGCGGCCTGCGGGCCTTCGACAGACCTTGACCTTTGCGCGCCGCGCCGCATGACGTCGCGAGCGCCGGGGTCGCGGGAGCGCGACGTCGCGGGAGCCGTCAGGGCCCGGCGCCGGGGGGTCTTGGCGTCGGTTCGAGCGGCCGGGACGGTTGTGTCCGATCCCGAGCTGTGGCTTCACAGGCCCGCGTCGCGCGGGACGCGGCGACGCGAAGTCGGTTGAGCGAGAGGGACAGCCTTGCAGCACGTGATGGAACAGTTCGCCGAGAAGATCCGGGAGTGCTATCGAGACCCTCTGGACCCCATCGCAACGCAGTTCATGTTCCGGCGGCCGCCGACCGTCGGGGAGCTGCAGCGGCCCCCGCAGGTCCTGCTGCTCGGCAACCACTCGTCGGGCAAGTCTACCTTCGTGAACCACCTGCTCGGGGCCGGGGTCCAGAAGACCGGCGTGGCGCCCACGGACGACGGCTTCACCATCGTCACCTACGGCGAGGCGCCGACCGACCGCGACGGACCCACCGTCGTCAGCAACCCCGACCTGCCCTATGAGGGGCTGCGGCATTTCGGGGACCAGCTCGTCTCCCATGTCCGGCTCAAGCTGCGGCCGGCGGAGCTGCTGCGCACCGTGACGCTGATCGACAGCCCCGGCATGATCGACGAGGCGAAGTCCGAGGACGGGCGGGGCTACGACTTTCCCGGCGTCGTGCGCTGGTTCGCCGAGCGCGCCGATCTCGTGATGGTGTTCTTCGACCCCGACAAGCCGGGCACCACCGGCGAGACGCTGCGGGTGTTCCGCGAGTCGCTCGCCGGGATCGAGCACAAGCTGCTGATCATCCTCAACAAGGTCGATCAGTTCGACAACCTGCACGATTTCGCCCGCGCCTACGGCGCGCTGTGCTGGAACCTCGGCAAGGTCGTGCAGCGCAAGGACCTGCCGATGATCTACAACACCTTCGTGCCGCTGGAGGGCAAGCCGCGGTCGCGGCTGCCGATGGACGACTTCGAGAAGGCGCGCGAGGACCTGATCGAGGAGATCCGGCGCATCCCGACGCGCCGGATGGACAACCAGATCACCCAGCTTCAGGCCTTCGCGGAGCGGCTGCGGCTGCACTCCTTCGTCATCGACGCCGCCGCCAGCCGGTTCCGGATGCTGCGGGCGCGCTGGCGGTCCATCCTGTTCCTGCTGTTCGCCGCGCTCGCCGGCGGCGCCGTCTTCAGCGGCCTGATCGTCGCCCTGCCGGGGGTGGCGGTCGCAGCGCTCGTCGCGATCCTGATCGTCGAACTCGTGACGCTGCCGCGCCTGAAGAAGCGCATCGTCGGGCGGCTCGACGAGATCTTCGAGAAGCTCCACGACCGCGAACTGCTGGTGCGAGACCGCGCGGAGGACTTGCGCGCGATGTGGGACGAGGTGCATCCGCACGCCCGCGAGGTCGCCGAGAAGCGCGGCCTGCAGTCCTTCGCCAAGATGAAGTGGGCGGACC
>CAYGUQ010000393.1:0-4603 GCA_964352995.1 uncultured Rhodobacterales bacterium | reverse complement strand
CCGCGAGATCGTGGGGCGGGAGGCGGCGGTGGAGGCGCTGGACGCTGCGCTGGCTCGGCGCTCAGGGGCGGCGCTGACGCCGGCGGCGGCGCTGCACGCGGCGGGGGGCATGGGCAAGACCTCGCTGGCCCGGCTCTACGCGAAGGAACGGCGGGAGCGGTTCGAGGGCGTCTGGTGGTTGGAGGCCGAGACCGAGGCGACGCTGGTCGCGGGCATCGACGCGCTGGCCCGGCGGCTGGGCCTAGCGGCCGAGGGCGATGCGAAGGCGCGGGCGGCGGCGGTCTGGAGCGCCGTGGAATCGCGCGGAGCGCCATGGCTCGTCGTCTACGACAATGCGCCCTCTTACGGCGCCGTCGCGCCTTGGCGGGCGTGGGGGGCGCATGTGAAGCTGCTGGTCACCTCGCGCCAGAAGGATTTTCCCGACGCTGTCGCGGTGCTGGCGGTGGATGCGCTGGAAGGCGACGCGGCGGCGGCGACGCTGGAGCTGTCGCTGAAGCTGATCGACGGGGAGACCGAGGCGGGCGCTGACGAGTGGGCGCTGCTGCGGCTCATGCCGTGGCTGGCGCCGGAGGGGATCGACGCGAAGTTGGTGCTGGATATCAGCGCAGCAACGTTTCGCGACCCAGCCATCGACGTTGCTTTGCCAGCCTTAAGGAGCCTCGCCGCAAACGAAGCCAGGTTGCAGACGGCGCTTTCGCGGCTGGCGGCGCGGGCGCTTGTCTCGACCGAAGGCGAGGGGCCGGCGCGGCGCGCGATGCTGCACCGTGTGACGGCGCTGATCTTGCGGCGCAGGCTCGCGGAGGAGGCCGGGGCGCTGCGCGCTGCCGCGGCCGCGGCGGTCGCGGCGGGGTATCCGGGGGGCAAGGAACCGCAGGCTCGTGCGAACTGGCCAGACTGCGAGCGGCTCAACCCCCATGTGGCGGCGCTGGCGGAGGCGGCGGACGGGCCGCCCGCTACCTTGGCCATGGAGTTTCTGCTCAATCAAGCATCAATCTACTGGCATGTGCACGCCGAAGCAGACCGGGCGCTGGCCTACGCAAGAGTCGCGCTTAGGCTGATGAAAATGCTCCGTGGGCCCGATCACCCCGAGACGGCTAGCCGTCATTCGAATCTGAACTTGCGACATCTGAGAGCTGGCGACGTTTCCGGAGCGTTGGAAAGTGGCGAAGAAGCGCTGCGCATAGCGCGGCTGACTGATGATCCAAGCATCGGCAAATACCTTTCGAACGTGGCGCAGGCCCTTGATGAGGCCGCAGAGCGCAAGAAAGCAGAGGGCCCACCGGGGCTGGCGTCAGAGATGATGCGCCTTGTCGAGAAGCTCGAACGTGACGCCTGGGAGCGCGGCCGGGCGCGTCTGACGACCAAGCCGCTGATCCGCCGCTTGCCAAAGGGCGCGGCGCCGTCTCAGGGCGACGCCACAGGCGAAGCGACGCACCTCGAGAGCTACGCGATAATCCTAAGCAATCTCGCGAAGACTTGGCGCGCGCAGGGCAAGCCGGGGAAGGCGCTGTGCTTCGGCGCGGCGGCGGTGAGGCTGCGGCGCGCGACTCTGGCGTCAGGCGACAATCGGCTGATCGTGCCGCTGAACAATCTTGGCGGCTATCTGCTGGAGGCGCGCAGGCCGGCGGCGGCGCGGCCGTTGCTGCGCGAGGCGTTGCAGATCTGCGAGAGCGCCTACAAATCAAACGATCGGCATCCGGATATCCAGCGGACGGCCAACTGGCTCGCCGCCTGCCACTTCGCGCTGGACGAGGAGGCGCCGGCGCTGGCGCTCTGCGCGGCCTACGGGTTGAAGGCGGCCGAGCGGCGCTCCGCCGCGGCCCGCTTCCGCCCGGCCTGAGGGGGCGGCGTGGCGGGGGCGCACCCATGGGGCGCGGATCGTCCGGCGTGCGACAAGTTCGCTTGCGATTAACCATCACACGTCTACATTGTTGCGACGCGGAACCGGACGGACGAAGGGAGGCGCTGGCGTGAGTCGACATGGCTGCATCACAGCGCTGATTCTGCCTCTCGCGGCGGCGCTTGCACCCGCCTCGGCGGGCGCGCAGGCGTTCGGCGGGGCCTCGGCCTTTCCGCTGGACACGCCCGACGCGCCGCTCGTGAGCCTCTGCGCCGCGGAGTGCGATTCGGCCAACGAGGCCTCCCCGGTCACGGTGACGGTGGGCGGCGAGACCTCGCGCGTCGACGTCACCCGCTTCACGCCCAACCCGCGCTTCGGCGGCGAGGAGAGCGGCGCCATCGGCGCGGCGGCCTCGGCCTACGGGTTCGACTTCGGCGGCGCGTTCCACAAGGCCGACGACGGCCACGACGACCGCGTGAGCTTCGGCGCGGCCTTCGTGCGCGGCGCGCTGCGCTTCGGCGGCGGGCTCAGCTTCGGCGTGGGCGCGGCGGAGGAGCAGGCGGGCGCGGCGAGCCTCGGGCTCGGCGTGGCGCTGGCGCCGGGCCTGTCGGTGGACGGCGGCGTCGCCTTCAGCGAAACGCCGCAGGGACAGTCGCGCGAGACGGACGTGGAATACGGCGTGCGGATGCGCTTCGACTTCTGACCCTCGCGAAAGAACCGTCATGCCCGGTGAACGCCATGTCGCTTGAGAGCGTGCGCGCGCGCATCGCCGCCGCGACCCGCGCCGCGGGGCGGCCGGAGGGCGCGGTGACGCTCGTCGCCGTCTCCAAGGTCCAGCCGCTGGCGCGGGTGGAGGCGGTGCTGGACGCCGGCCAGCGCGTCTTCGGCGAGAACCGCGTGCAGGAGGCCGCCGGCAAGTGGCCGGGCCTGCGGGAGCGCTACGACGGCGTGACGCTGCACCTCATCGGCCCGCTGCAGACCAACAAGGCGAAGCAGGCGGTGGAGCTGTTCGACGCGATCCAGACGCTCGACCGCGAGAAGCTGGCGGCGAAGCTGGCGGACGCGATGGCGGCGACCGGGCGGACCCCGGCGCTCTTCGTGCAGGTCAACACCGGCGACGAGGCGCAGAAGGCGGGCGTGGCCCCGGAGGCGGCCGACGGCTTCATCGCGGCGTGCCGGCGCGACTACGGCCTGACGCTGGCGGGGGTGATGGCGATCCCGCCCGCCGAGGAGGACCCCGCGCCGCATTTCCGGCTGCTGCGCGAGATCGGGGCGCGCAACGGGCTGGCGGGGCTCTCGATGGGCATGAGCGGCGATTTCGAGGCCGCCGTCGCCGAGGGCGCGACCCATGTGCGGGTGGGCTCGGCGCTGTTCGGGGAGCGCGACTACGGGTGAGCCCAGGCGCCGCGGCTGCCTCGCGCCGGCCGCCCCATGCAGCCTCCCTCACCCCGGCCCTCTCCCGCAGGCGGGAGAGGGGGCGACGGCGGCGCGGACGGCGCCATGGCGGCGACGGCGCCGCCCGGCTTCAGACTGGCGGCCGGGCGCCGCTGTCGGGTCGCGCCGCCCGGCCGTCAGACGTCGAGCTCGATCCAGAGCGGGACGTGATCCGACGGCTTCTCGCCGCCGCGCACGCCGCGGTCTATGGCGCAGGCCCTGAGCCGGTCGGCGGCCTGGGGGGTCAGCAGGGCGTGGTCGATGCGGATGCCGTGGTTCTTCGGCCAGGCGCCGGCCTGATAGTCCCAGAAGGTGTAGGCGACGTCGTCGTGCAGCGCGCGGTAGGCGTCGTACCAGCCGAGGTTGAGGATGCGGCGGAAGGCTGCGCGCGTCTGCGGCAGGAACAGCGCGTCCTCGGCCCAGGCGGCGGGGTCGTGGACGTCGCGCGGCTCGGGGATCACGTTGTAGTCGCCGAGCATGACCGCAGGCTGCTCCTCGGCCAGCAGCGCGCGGGCGCGGGCCTCCAGCCGTTCCATCCAGGCGAGCTTGTAGTCGTATTTCGGGCCGGGCGCGGGGTTGCCGTTGGGCAGGTAGAGGCCGCAGACGCGCACCGCGCCGCGGTCGCCGGAGACGGTCGCCTCGATCCAGCGGGCCTGCTCGTCGGCGTCGTCGCCAGGAAGGCCGCGCGAAATATCCTCCAGCGGGCGGCGGGAGAGGATCGCGACGCCGTTGAACCCCTTCTGGCCGTGGACGGCGAGGTTGTAGCCGAGATCCTCGATCGCTTCGGCCGGGAAGCCCGCGTCCTCGGACTTGATCTCCTGCAGCACGGCGACGTCGGGGCGCGCGGCCTGAAGCCAGTCGAGCAGGGCGGGCAGCCGCGCCTTGACGCCGTTGATGTTGAACGTCGCGATCTTCATGGGGCGGCCTCCGCGCGGGTGGTCCTGGAGGCTTAACGCGGGGCGCGGGGGATGGCGAGCGCCGGAGGCCGGGGCCGTTCCGCAAGAGGCTCGCGGGGGCCGCGGGCGGACTGCGGCGCGGGCCCCCGGCGAGGCGCGTCTGCGGGGCGCCCGCGGGCGAAGGAGCGCGCAACGCGCGGCGGGGGTCGGCGTCTTCGCGCTATTCCTACCGGTCGATCTCGGCGAAGGCGGCGCGCAGGCTGGGCGCGCGGGCGGCGAGCGCCTCGGCCTGCGCGAGCGGCAGCCCGCGCAGCAGAAGCGCCGCAACCTCGATGCGCGCGCCTCCGCCTCGCGATCCTGCGGGCGATCAGCGGCGCGGGCGAGGCGGCGGCCGTCGAGCTTGGCGTTGGAGGAGGCCAGCCGCGCCATCAGG
>CAYGUQ010000392.1:0-4605 GCA_964352995.1 uncultured Rhodobacterales bacterium | reverse complement strand
GTGACATTCCTGAATTGCTCATGGGTGACATTTTAGCTTTGCGGCTACAGTATATTCGTCGCATAATCTTTCTTATGTTAAATAGATAACTACGTGTCCTATAGATTGTCAGCATCTTCGAATTGCTGCACCATTGCGAACGCTACCTTCTGCACGATCTGAAATTGGGTCAGAGAAATCTCCTCACCCGCATCGCATAGGCTTCAAACTCTGACCCGTACTGTTCCTTCAGCCAAGGCTCCTCCGAGAAGGGCGCGGCTATCAGAACAAGGATTGCTACTAATCCTAAAATGAGTACAGAAGGTGAAGATGTAAGGATCATCCAACCACCGACAATGCCAATATCGGCCACGTATTGAGGGTTGCGTGAGTAGCGATACATGCCAGCGGTCCTCAGCGTGCCTTTCGCGCCGCCGGTTTGGGGCACCCCGAAATGGGCGACTTCTGACCAGACGACAACATTGCCGATCACGATGAGGGGCATCCCAATTCCGAAACGCAGCCATCCTGGAACTGCCAGATCGCCCCACCCCCAGACGCCAAGCAAAATGAGGATGCCGAATAAGGAGAAGGTCGGCATCCAGACCAGAATGGGCGTGACCGCTGTGTAGTGCTGGGGCGGCCAGATACGACGCTCTGGGAACGCGATTGACCAAAGGATCGAAGCCAGTGTCGCTGCTGCAAGCCCCAGACCGAGAAAGAGAAGCGTAGATTCCATCATGGTCCGGCCTCTTCATGCCCATAGAGTCGCGCGCCATTGTGCGCATTCTTAAGGTCTTCCAATTCAAGCGTGGAATGCCGGATGCCGAACTCCTCGGCTAGGCGCGCCTTTACGGCAGCTTTGATCCCTTCACCGGATGCGCCATCAGCGGTCACGACATGGCAATCCAGCGCCGCTTCATTCTCCTGCATCTGCCAAAGATGAACGTGGTGAACGTCATGGACTCCGTCGACGTCCTTGATTGCAGCGACAACCGCGTCATTGTCGACGTCGGGCGGGCTACCGAGCATCAGGATGCGGATCGGGCGGCCGATTTCAGTCAGAGCGAGATAGAGGATGTAAAGCGCGATACCGATCGTGATCGTAGGATCGACCCACCACATGTCATAGAGCAGGATGAGGGAGCCGCCGATAATCACAGCAACAGAGGCCAATGCGTCCGACAGGTTGTGCAGGAAGAGAGCGCGGATGTTCACGCTGCTTTTTTGCATCGAGTAGGTTAGCACGGCGGTCAATGTGTCGACGATCAGCGCCACTGAGCCCAAGATCACCACAGTCCAACCGGCCACCTCGGTCGGTTCGATGAGCCGCATCCCGCCTTCGTAGATCAGATAGACGCCGACGAGGATGAGGGTGGTGTAGTTGATCAATGCAGCGACGACTTCGATCCGGCCATAGCCGAAGGTCATGCGTTCGTCGGCGGGGCGTCTGGCGATCTTTCGCGCAGCAAAGGCGATCACCAAGGATGCCATGTCCGAGAAATTGTGCAGCGCATCCGCAATGAGAGCGAGGCTGCCGGACAAGATCCCGCCGATGATCTGCGCAACGGTTAATAGCGCGTTGGCCCAGATCGCGATGGAGACACGGCGGTCCCCCGAAGCGGGATCGATATGCGCGTGGCCGTGATCATGAGGCATGACGGGATTCTTCGTGTTTATGGTTGGGCAACGCCAAGCCAGGAATTTGCGGTACGCTACCGGACCGAATACGGCGCACGCGGGCATTCATCCAATGGCGGATGATATGACGATACAGCAAGTCCTTTACCAAACTAAACGACTGCCGATGGTTGACGTAAAAATCGTCGGGCGCGTTAAAGGTACCAAAGTCCTGAACGATGCCTGTTTCCTGGATATAGGTGTCGCCGCCGGTCCACTCCACTGGCGGGGCCTGCAGGGAATCAGTCCCTGCCCCGTATCCGCAAAGGCTGGGGGTCCCGGAAAATGTGGATTGGATAGATGACAGGAACGCAGCGTCGAGAATAAACCCCTCGAGGTTGACCCAACCTGTCTCGGTCTCCACCTCGACCCAGGAATGAATGATCTCTTCCGGTGCGAGGGGATAGACCAGTTCCGGAACGACACCGCGTTGCAGCGCCTTGTGAATAGTGAAGCCGTGAAGACGGCAGCGTACGCCGACCGCGCGCAACAACGCCATGAGAAGCGTGCCCTTGGTGTTGCATTGACCAAAACCGTCAGCGAGCACATCGGTGGCAGAGATGTCGTCTGAGCGGTTGTACCCAAAGGCAATTTCATTGCGCACGAAATCGTAGACAGCCCCGATCCGATCATGTGTAGACAGGGTGTTCCAAGCTCTAGCCTTGACCAATCGTGCAATCGACGGATGGTCGAAGTTCAGGATTGGGGTTGGTGCAAGTAACGGTTCAGCGATTGTCATCGGCACTCTCCTTGATTCGATTTAGGAGAGTTGTAATTGCTATAGTTACTGTAGCTTCAAGTACCAAATTTGCTAGCAAATCCAGCGTCAATGTCAGGCAGTGCCTTACGGAAAACCCGCGCGCATGTATGCAATAATTTTCCAGACGTCGTCTTCGCTTAATACTTCTTCAAAAGCTGGCATATCAGTTCCAAAACGCTCACCGCCTTCGAAGATCGCCCAGAGAAGGTACTCGTCTCCCGCCATAGGCATTTGCACGAATCTTTGCAGAAGAGCCGGGGACGGAACCAAAGAGCGTCCGGCCTCACCATCTCCGAGGCCTTTTGCGCCATGGCAACTTGCACAGGAATTCGAATAGAGCGCCTTACCGTCCGCGATGATCTGTGCCGTGCCCCGCACCGTACTGCGGGCACCGCGATAGGCTGTGGGAACCCCTTCGTTCATGTACGTCCAATGCCGCTGCATGCGCATTTGTTGTCCGGGCCCCATGTTGCCCCAACCCCAACCTTGCATGTGATCAGACCCCATTTGGCCGGAACTCATCCGACCGTGCCCCCACCAGCCGCCATTATTCTGTTGGGCCAATGCGCCAATTGACCCGACACCAATTGCCGCGACTACGGCGAGACTAAGAAATGTTCTCTGCTTCATGGCGGGTCGCTCCTATGGTTGGTAATTCCTCTCGACAAAACTGACACCGAAACTGATCTACGTCATTGAGACAGATCAACTGCGGGCAAAGAGCGAATGCACAGCGTTGCAGAGTTTAGGCGCCAATCTCATCGTGATCAGTCAGACACTCCGAGTGATCGCGCAAAACCTCGAGAACCTTACAGTCGGCCGTATTGCCCCCGCTGCATTCGTGGATCATGCGCTTCAGCTCGGTGCGCAGCGCCTTCAAGCGGTCCATCCGCAACTCGACCTGCTTGAGTTGCCGGCGCGCGATGGAATCGGCCTCATGGCATGAGCGATCCGGATTGTCGCTGAGATCGAGAAGTTCGCGGATCGCTTCGAGGGGAAACCCTAACTGTCGCGCATGCCGAATAAAGGACAGGCGGTCGACTTCAGCATCGCCGTAGCGCCTCTGTCCCCCCTCTGTCCGACCGGGCTCAGGCATCAACCCGATTTGTTCATAGTACCGGATGGTCTGAACCTTCGTGCCGGTCTTCTTTCCCAGGTTTCCGATTGTCAGCATGCAACCTCCATATCTATAGTTTTGGTAGCTATAGCTATTGGTATGCGCAAGCCAGTCTTGCAATCACGGGTCCGTGACGCACCGTCTCTGTGTAAAGAAACAGCTTGAACCTCTAGCTACTAGAACATTTACAAGGCTCAAAAAATGGATGGAGTCAGGCGCAATTCTAGCAATGAGATTATCAGTATTTCAGAAAGTACTATGGGTCCTCGCCGCGATCGCGATCGTGGGGTTCGTCTGGCTACAAGTTTCTTCCAAAGGCGAACAGCGAACGGGTGAGCCTGCGTTCCGCGCAGATTTTGAACTGACCGATCACCATGGCATGGTGCAGACGGACGAAGATTTCGCGGGACGCTGGATGCTCGTTTTCTTCGGATTTGCGAATTGCCCCGATGTGTGCCCAACGACCCTAGCCGAAGTTGCCGCCGTAATGGATGCACTCGGTTCAGATGCGACCCAAGTCCAGCCGCTCTTCATTTCGATTGATCCGGAACGTGACACGCCGCAAAAACTAGCGGAATTTGTCCCAGCGTTTGACGCAAACATAATTGGGCTGACCGGTACACCCGATCAGATCAAACGCACGTCTGAGAGTTTCCGCGTTTACTTTGAGAAGATCGAGGAAGCCGCCTCCCCTGACGGTTATACGATGGGGCATTCCTCCCAGCTCTTTCTCTTTGACCCGCAAGGCGGATATGTCGGGGCCTGGACATACGGCACGCCAGCGGAGGAGATCCTTTCCGATCTAAAGGCGCGGATGTCGATATGAGCCGGGTGATGTCAAAAGTTACGGCTTTGACCGCCGCCTGGATCGTCGCTTTGGGGAGTTCCCTGGCCGTGCTCTATATCGGTGAGGTTTTAGGGCAGGCTCCGTGTCATCTATGCTGGTTCCAGCGCGCCTTCATGTTCCCTCTGGCCGTCATTCTGGGCCTCGGTCTCTGGTGGGAGGATCATCGAGTCGGTCGCTACGGTGTTGCGCTCGCCGTTGGTGGGGCCGCCATCGCACTCTGGC
>CAYGUQ010000391.1:0-4612 GCA_964352995.1 uncultured Rhodobacterales bacterium | reverse complement strand
GTGGCCGAACTCCATGGCGGAACTCGCCCTCCCGGCTGCGGCGGCCGGCGAGGCGCTGGGCTACGGGCTGGGGCGGCTCTTCGCGCTGCTCGGGCCGCTGCCCGTGGCGCGCGCGGGGGCGGGCGCGGCGGCGGCGGACCGGCTGCGCCCCGCCAGGGCGGCCGCGCTCAAGCCGGCGCGGGCCCCGGAACTCTCCGGCCCGCTGGAGCTGAGCGTCGCCGGCGACGCGACCGCGCTGGCGCTGGAGGGCGCGGCGGCCCATGCGCTGCGCCGGCTCGACGCGGCGCTCGCCGCAGGTTCGGAGATCGCCGGCGCGCCCTGGCGCGAGGCGGTCGCGTGAGGGCGCTCGCCGCCGCGCTCGCCCTTGGGCTCGCCGCCGTCGCCGCCGCGGCGCTGGAGCCGTGGGAGGAGGGGACGGTCGGCCGCCCGATGCCCTTCGCGGAGGCGCGGGCGCTCTCGCCCGAGGCGCTGACGGCGCGGGGCGCCGCGCTCTTCGCCGCGCGGTTCACCGAGGCCGAGGGCGCCGGGCGACCGCTCGCCACCCAGTCCGACACCCCGACGCGCCGTCGCCGCCCCGCCGCGCAGGCGTTCCAGCGCCTCTCCGGCCCCGACGCGAGCAGCTGCGCCGGCTGTCACAACCAGCCCGTCGTCGGCGGCGCCGGGGACTTCGCCGCCAACGCCTTCACGGCGGAGGGGGCGCGCAACGCCGAGTTCGACGTGCTCGACCCGCAGTTCTCGTCCGAGCGCGGCACGACGCATCTGTTCGGCGCCGGGCTGATCGAGCTGCTGGCGCGGGAGATGACGGCGGAGCTGCGCGCCGCGCGCGACGCCGCGCTGGCCGAGGCCCGCGCCACGGGGGCCCCGGTCGTCGCGCGGCTGTCGGCCAAGGGCGTCGCCTTCGGCGGGCTGACCGCGCATCCCGACGGCGCCGTCGACGCGGCGGCGGTGGAGGGCGTGGACGCAGACCTCGCGATCCGCCCCTTCGGCCAGAAGGGCGTCGTCGGCACGCTGCGGCGCTTCACGGTGACGGCGCTCAACGCCCATCACGGGATGCAGGCGGCCGAGCGCTTCGGCGCGCGCTGGACCGGCTCCGACGACTTCGACGGCGACGGCGCGGCCGACGAGCTGCTGGCCGGCGACGTGTCGGCGCTGGTGGCGTTCCAGGCGGCGCTGCCGCCGCCGCTGCCCGAGGCGCCCGAGCATCCGGAATGGCGCGCGCGCGCCGCGCGCGGCGAGGCGGCCTTCGCGGCGATGGGCTGCGCGGCCTGCCATGTGCCGGCCCTGCCGCTGGAGGGCCTGCGCTTCGCCGATCCCGGCCCCTACGAGGGCGCCGGCACGCTGCGGGCGGGCGACGTCGCCGCGCCCGTCACGCTCGACCTCGCTGCGCTGGCCTGGGCGGCGCGGCTGCCGCGCGACGCCAAGGGCCGGGCGCTCGTGCCCCTGTGGGGCGACCTCCGGCGTCACATGATGGTGGACGCGCAGGTCTCGGGCTTCGGGGGCGAGCTGCTCTCGCAGGGCTTCGTCGGCCGCGACGTCTTCATCACCGCCGAGCTCTGGGGCGTCGGAGACACCGCGCCCTACGGCCATCGCGGCGACATGACGACGCTGGACGCCGCGATCCGCGCCCATGGCGGCGACGCGCGGTCCTCCCGGGACGCCTACGTCGCCGCCGGCGACGAGGCCCGCGCCGACGTCGTCGCCTTCCTCAAGGCGCTGAAGGTCGCGCCGTGAGGCGCGCCGGCCCGGCCTTCGCGGCGTTCGCGCTCGCGCTGGCGTCCGCCCCGGCGGCGCAGGCCGACGCGCCGCGCTTCCGCGAGGAGGGCGCGGCGGCCGGCGTCGTCCACGTCTATGACGGGCCGTGGGAGCATTTCGTCGGCGGCGGCGTCGCGGCCTTCGACTGCGACGGCGACCGGCGGCCCGACCTCTTCATGGCCGGCGGCGCCAATCCGGCGCGGCTGTTCGTCAACCGCTCCGCGGCCGGCGGGCCGCTGCGGTTCGAGGCGCGCGAGACCGGCCTGCCGGAGCGTCTGGCGCGCGGCGTCGTCGGCGCCTACCCGATCGACCTCGACAACGACGGCTGGCGCGACCTCGCAGTGCTGCGGGTGGGGCCCGACGTCATCCTGCGCGGCGGGCCCGACTGCGCCTTCGCCGAGGCGACGCGCGCCTTCGGGCTCGACGGCGGTCGGGCGTGGACCACCGCATTCGCCGCCGCCTGGGAGGCCGGCGCGGCGTGGCCGACGCTCGCCTTCGGCGGCTACGTAGACCGCACGGCGCCCGGCAGCCCTTGGCGCGCCTGCCACGACGGGCTGCTGTTCCGGCCTGACGCGGACGTCGCGGACGGCGCCCCGCGCTACGGCCCCCCGCAGGCGCTGACGCCCGGATACTGCGCGCTCTCGATGCTGTTCACCGACTGGGCGGGCGACGGCGCGCTGTCGCTGCGCGTCAGCAACGACCGGCAGTATCACATCGACGGCGCCGAACAGCTCTGGCGCGTCGAGCCCGGCCGCCCGGCGCGCGCCTTCACCGCCGCCGAAGGCTGGCGGCGGCTCTCGGTCTGGGGCATGGGCGTCGCGGAGGCCGACCTCGACGGCGACGGCCGGCCGGAATACGCGCTGACCTCGATGGGCGACACCAAGCTCCAGAAACTCGTCGGCGACGGCTACGGCCCGGAATACGAGGACGTCGCGTGGGACATGGGCGCCACCGCGCACCGCCCCTACGCCGGCGGCGACACCCGCCCCTCGACCGGCTGGCACGCCCAGTTCGAGGACGTGGACAACGACGGCCGGCTCGACCTCTTCGTCGCCAAGGGCAATGTCGAGGCGATGCCGGACTTCGCCGCCGTCGACCCCGACAACCTGCTGATGGGCGGCTTCGACGGCCGCTTCACGGAGGCCGGCGAGGAGGCGGGCCTCGCCCTGCCGACGCGCGGGCGCGGCGCGGCGCTCGTCGATCTGAACATGGACGGCATGCTCGACGTGGTGGTCGTGAACCGCGCCGGGCCGGCGAGCCTCTTTCGCAATCTCGGCGCGCCGCGGGCTGAGGACGCGGGCTTCGCGCCGCTCGGCAACTGGCTCAAGATTATGCTGCGCCAGCCGGGCCCGAACCGCGACGCGGTGGGCGCGCTGGTGCAGGCGCGCATCGGCGACGAGGTCGTGACCCGCCGCGTCCAGGCGGGCGGCGGGCACGCCTCGGGGCGGCTGGGCTGGGTGCATCTGGGGCTGGGGACGGCGCCGCGCACCGAGCTGCGCGTGCGCTGGCCCGACGGCGCATGGTCCCATGTCTGGCGCCTCACCGCCAACGGCCACGCCCTGATCGACCGGGGCGCGGAGACGGCGCGGCAGTGGCTGCCGCCGGCCGAGTGAGCGGCGCGTCCCCTTTCGCGCCGGGCGATCCGCTGCCCGTCGACGCCGCGCTGCCGGGCCTGTGCGCCGCCCTGCGCGAGAGCGCCTGCGCCGTGCTGCAGGCGCCGCCGGGCGCCGGCAAGACGACGCGGGTTCCGCTCGCCCTGCTCGGCGAGCCCTGGGCCGCGGGGCGCATCGTGATGCTGGAGCCGCGTCGCCTCGCCGCCCGCGGCGCGGCGGCCCGCATGGCCGAAACGCTGGGCGAGGCGGTCGGCGAGACCGTCGGCTTCCGCATCCGCGGCGAGACGCGCGCAGGGCGGCGCACCCGCATCGAGGTCGTCACCGAGGGCGTGCTGACGCGGATGCTGCAGGCCGACCCCGCGCTCGAGGGCGTCTCGGCGGTCGTCTTCGACGAGATCCACGAGCGCTCGCTGAACGCCGATCTGGGGCTGGCGCTCTGCCTGGAGACGCAGGGCGCGCTGCGGCCGGACCTGCGACTGCTCGCGATGTCGGCCACGCTCGACGCAGGACCGGTCGCCGCGACGATGGGCGGCGCGCCGATGCTCGCCGCCGAGGGCCGCGCCTTCGACGTCGAGACGCTGTGGGCCGAGGCGCCGCTCGGCGCCCGGCGGCTGGAGGAGGCCGTCGCGGAGGCCGCCTGCGCAGCGCTGGCGAACCATCCGGGCGACCTGCTCGTCTTCCTGCCGGGCGTGGGCGAGATCATGCGGACGGCGGCGCGGCTGGAGGGGCTGGCCGGCGTCGACGTGCTGCCGCTGCACGGCGACCTGCCCTATCCGCGCCAGCAGGCCGCGCTGGCCCAAGCCGCGCCGGGCCGCCGCAAGGCTGTGCTGGCGACGGCGGTGGCGGAGACCTCGCTGACGGTGCCGGGCGTGCGCATCGTGCTCGACGCGGGCCTCGCGCGGCGGGCGCGGTTCGACCCCGGCTCGGGGATGGCGCGCCTCGTGACGGAGAAGGCGAGCCGCGCCGAGGCCGACCAGCGCCGCGGCCGGGCCGGCCGCACCGCGCCGGGCGTCTGCCTGCGGCTCTGGACGAAGGGCGAGCACGGCGCGCGGCCCGGCTTCGCGCCGCCGGAGATCATGACCGCCGACCTCGCGCCGCTGGCGCTGGAGATCGCCGCATGGGGCGCGCCCGGCCCGGAGGCGCTGGCGTTGATCGACCAGCCCCCGGCCGGCGCCTTCGCCGAGGCGCGGGCGCTGCTGGCGGCCCTCGGCGCGCTCGACGGCGCCGGGCGCGTCACGGCTCACGGC
>CAYGUQ010000390.1:0-4615 GCA_964352995.1 uncultured Rhodobacterales bacterium | reverse complement strand
GGGGCCGGCGGCGCGGCGGCCATCGCCGCGCGCGCCTCGTCGCCAAGCTCCGGCGCGCCGCCGGCCAGCCAGGCCCGCAGGCCGGGGATCGGCGACAGCGTCACGAAGGTGCGCAGGCGCGGCAGCTCGCGGCTCAGCTCCTCCACGACCTGCTTGATCAGGAACGCCCCGAAGGAGACGCCGCGCAGCCCCTCGTGGCAGTTGGTGATCGAGTAGAAGGCGGCGACGCGCGCGTCCTCGGCCGGGTGCGGCGCGCGATCCTCCGCCAGCACGGGGCCGATGGCGTCAGGGATCTCGGCCGTCAGCGCCACCTGCACGAAGATCAGCGGGTCGCTCGGCATGGCGGGGTGGAAGAAGGCGTAGAGCCGACGGTCGGGCGCGGCGACGCGGCGGCGCAGCTCCTCCCAGCCGCGGATCTCGTGGACGGCCTCGTAGGAGATGATCTTCTCCAGAACCTCGGCCGGCGTGCTCCAGTCGATGCGCTGGAGGCGCAGGAAGCCGCGGTTGAACCACGAGCCGAACAGGTGCCGGAAGTCCCGGTCGAGCCCCTCCAGCCGCGGGTTCTCCCGCAGCGCCCGCAGCAGCGCCGCCCGCAGCCGCACCAGCCGGGCGGTGGCGCCCGCCGGGCTGTTGAGACGGCGCACCAGCTCCTGCGACCTCGGCTCGGAGGAGAAATGCACCGCGCGCGCCAGCGCGTCGTCCTCGGGCGCGGCGCGCCACGCCTCGACGGCAGCCTCCAGCCGCGCGCGGTTGGGGCCGAAACGCTCGGCCAGCATCGCGAAGGCTTCCGCGCGGGCGGCGTCGTCCATCGCCTCCAGCCGGTCGAGCACCCGCCCGGCGAGCGCGAGGCCGGTGGCCTCGCCGCGCCCCGACGCCAGCCTCTCGCAGAGGTCTTCCAGCGGCGCGTCGCGCGTCGCCGCGCCCGGCAGCAGGGCGTTGCCGATCTCGGACACGCGCTCCAGCAGGTCCGAGACGACGCTCACAGCACGGGCCCCATCACCAGTTCCGGCAGCCCGGTCGCAAGCCCCGGAAACACGCACAGGATCAGGATCGCGACGACCATGCACAGCACGTAGGGGATCGACCCGCGCAGGATCGTCTTCAGCGGAATGTCGGGCGCGATGCCGTTGATGACATAGAGGTTCAGGCCCACCGGCGGCGAGATCAGCCCGATCTCCATGTTGATCGTCAGGATCACCGCGAACCAGTAGGGGTCGAACCCCGCGGCGAGGATCACCGGCAGCAGGATCGGCGCCGCCATCAGGATCACCGCGACCGGCGGCAGGAAGAAGCCCGCGACCAGCAGGAACAGGTTGATCGCCGCCATCAGCACCCAGCGGTTGACGTCCAGCTCGGTGATCCAGGCCGCGATCGACTGGGTGATGAACAGCGAGGACAGCATGTAGGAGAAAACGCCCGCCGCCGCGATGATGAACAGGATCATCACGCTCTCGCGGGTGCTGTCGCGCAGGATCGCCCAGAGCGCCGGCAGGTTCCACAGCCGGTAGATGACGACCGCGATGCCGATGCAGAGCAGCGCGCCCACCGCCGCGGTCTCCGAGGGCGTCGCGACGCCGCCGTAGAGTACGAACAGCACGCCGACGATGACGGCGAGGAACGGCCCGACCCGCGGCAGGATCTCGATCTTCTGCGCCCAGGTGAAGCTGCGGCTCTCCAGCACCTTGGCGTTGCCCGACGCCCAGGTCGCATAGATCGACCACGCCATGAAGAGCGCGACCAGCATCAGCCCCGGCACGACGCCGGCGAGAAACAGCCGGCCGATGGACGTCTCCGTCGCGACGCCGTAGACGATCATCGTCACCGAGGGCGGGATCAGGATGCCCAGGGTGCCGCCGGCGGCGATGGAGCCGGCGGCGACGCCGTCTGGATAGCCGCGGCGGCGCATCTCGGGCACGCCCATCTTGCCGATGGCGGCGCAGGTGGCCGGCGACGAGCCCGACATGGCGGCGAAGAGCGCGCAGGCCCCGAGGTTGGACACCACGAGCCCGCCGGGCACCCGCGTCAGCCACCGGTCCAGCGCCTCGTAGAGATCGGCGCCGGCCCGCGTGGAGGAGATCGCGGCTCCCATGATGATGAACATCGGGATCGAGAGCAGCGCGAAGTCGTTGAGCTTGGCGAAGAATATCTCAGGCATCAGCTCCAGCGACCGCGGGCCGTCGAACACCAGCAGGAAGCCCCCCGCCGTGATCAGCAGCCCCGTGGCCACCGACACGCCGGAGAAGAGGACGAGGATGGTGGCCAGCGCCACCACGCCGCCGAGCGCGAGCGGGTCCATCAGCGCGCCTCCTCGCTCGCGTCCGGCAGGCCGAAGGGCCGGTCGACGCCGATGACGACGGCGACGAGATCGGCGGCCAACTGCACGATGAAGAGCCCGAACCCGATCGGCAGCGCGAGGTAGGGGATCCACAGCTTCACGGCCCACACCGTCTCGGATCGCCAGCCGCGCTCCCAGGCGAGCAGCCACAGCTCGAAGCCGTGGAAGAACATCACCCCCAGCACGAGCAGCGACAGCCCGAGCACCGCGATCGCGAGCGCCCGCCGCAAGGGCAGCGGCAGCGCCAGCGGCACGAGGTCCACGTTCACGTGGCCGCGCAGGTACTGCACGTAGGGCAGCCCCAGCATGGTCGCGCCGACCATCAGGTAGATCACCGCCTCGGTCTGCCAGATGGTCGATCCGCCAAGCACGTAGCGGATGAAGATCATCTGGCAGGTGATCAGCACCGAGGCGAGGATCATCAGCGAGGCGACAAGGCCGCAAGTCTGCGACAGCCATCCGATGAACCTAAGCGCGGCCACGCCGCCGTGGCGCGCGCTGGTCGTCTCCGTCTGCGCGCTCACGGCGCGAGCCTCCGGCCCGTCATGTCGCCCCCCGTCACCGCGTCACTCGACCGAAAGGGCGAGGTCGAGCAGCTTCTGGCCGTCCGGCGCACTCTCGACGAACGACTTGTAGGACGTCTCCTTCGCCAGCTCGCGCCAGGCGGCGAAGTCCTCGGGCGTCATGCGGGAGATCTCGACGCCGTTCTTCTCGAACACCTCGACCGAAGCAGCGTCTTCCTTCTTGGCCTCCTCGAGGTAGAACGCCTCGGCCTTGGCGGCGCCTTCGCGCAGCGCGGCCTGCTGTTCGGCGGACAGGCCCTCGAAGGTCGACTTGTTCATGAGCACCGGCTGATACATGAACCACAGCGCGACGTCGCCGGCCGGGGTGTAGCAGGCCACCTGCTCGTAGATGCGGTAGCTGACGAAGGACGAGGACGACGTGTTCACCGCCTGCAGAACGCCGGTCTGCATGGCGTTGTAGACCTCCGACGACGCCATCGACGCGATCGAGGCGCCGGCGCCCGCCAGCATCTCCTCGAACGCCTTGCCCGCCGCGCGGGTCTGGAGGCCGGCGATGTCCTCGGGCTTGGTGACGCACTTGTCCTTGCCGGCGAAGCCGCCAGCGAGATAGCCGTCGACCAGCACCATCACGTCGTCCTCGGCCATGATCTTCTCGATCTCGGTCATGAAGGGCGAATCGTTCAGGCGCGCCGCGTGGTCGTGGTTCTTCACGAGGCCCGGCATCAGCGTGAGGTTGTAGGCGGGGCGCTCGCCGCCGGCGTAGGACAGCGGCAGCACCGTCATGTCGAGCTGGCCGCGGCTCAGCGGGCGGTACTGCTCGCGCGCCTTGAAGAGCGACTGGCTCGGGAAGATCGTGATCTCGAGGTCGACATCGGCCGCGGCGACGTGGTCGGCGACGATCTGGGCGACCTTGTGGCGCACGTCGCTCGTGGACCACTGGTGGCTGAGGCGCAGCTCCGCGGCGCTGGCGAACGCAGCGCCGAAAGCCGCGATGGCGGCGACGACGCCGCCGACGAGGGTGCGTTTCATGACGTTTCTCCCGGTTGGCCGCAGGGTCTGAACGCCCCGCGTGTTGACGATGCGACAACAGCGCAAAATGCGCACACAGTCAATCATTCTGTATGCAGAAACCGAAAAATCGTCTATTGTCATCGGCATGAAAGACGTCTCGGCCATGCGCTGCGCCACCCGCTCCCTGCGCGACAGGCTGGAGGAGCTCGTCCTGACCGGCGCCTTCGCCCCCGGCGCGCGGCTGGAGGAGACGGCGCTGGCGGAGCGGTTCGGCGTGTCCCGGACGCCCGTGCGCGAGGCGCTGGCCCAGCTCGGCGAGGCCGGTCTCGTGGTGATCCGGCCGCGCCGCGGCGCCGTGGTCGCGGCGCTGACGCCGCGGCGGCTGATCGAGATGTTCGAGGTGATGGCGGAACTTGAGGCGATGTGCGCCCGCCATGCGGCGCGCCGGGCGGGCGGGCGTTCGCTCGCGGCGATCCGGCGCACGCATGAGCTCTGCGCCGCGGCGGCGCGCACCGGCGACGTCGACGCCTACTACTACGAGAACGAGGCCTTCCACGAGGCGGTCCGCGCCGCTTCGCGACAGGACTTCCTCATCGAGCAGGCGGGCGCGCTGCAGCGCCGTCTGCGCGCCCATCGCCGCCACCAGCTGCGCGCGCGCGACCGCATCGCCGCCTCGCTGGCCGAGCACGACGTCATCGTCGCCGCCATCGAGGCCGCCGACGGCGAGGCCGCGGCGGCCTCGATG
>CAYGUQ010000389.1:0-4635 GCA_964352995.1 uncultured Rhodobacterales bacterium | reverse complement strand
CGCGCTCGGCGACGGCTCCTGATCGTCGACGCGGCGCGGACGCCAGCGCCGCGCCCCCTCGCCCGCCGGAGCCGCCATGTCCCCCATCGCCCGCGCGCTCGACATCGCGCTGCAGGTCGTCGCCCTCGCGCTGCTGATCACGCTGGCCGTGGTCGTGCTGATGGGCGTCGTCTGGCGCTATTCCGGAGCGTCCCTCATCTGGTACGATGAAGTCGCGTCGCTGCTGCTGGCGTGGCTGACCTTCGTCGGCGCGGCGCTGGCCGCGCTGCGCAACGCCCACCTGAACTTTACCGCGCTGCTGATCGTGCTTCCCGCGCCGGCCCGCATGGCGCTGTTTGCGCTGGTCGAAGCGATCTTCGTCGCGACCTTCGCTGCCGTGGCCTGGGCGGGCTGGTCGCTGCTCTCGTTCTTCGGCGACGAGACCCTGACGACGCTGCGCTGGTTCCCGCGCTCCGTCGCGCAGGGCGTGCTGCCGGTCGCCGCCGTTCTTATCATCGTCGCGCGGCTGCTCACGATGCGCGAGCGCTGCGCCGACATGCGCCGCGGCCTCGACCCCGAAATCGAGGAGATCACCCACGAGATCGCCCGGGCCCAGCGCGAGATGGGCGTCGCCGCCGAGGGAGCGGATCGATGACCGAAGCCATGATTCTGGCCGGCATGTTCGGGTTGATCGCAATCGGACTGCCGATCGCGGTGGCCATCCTGTCGGTGGCGCTGGTCGGCGTCTGGATACTGCACGGCGATCTCGGCTTCCTGAACGCCGCGCTGTCCTTTTACGATGGCGCCACCAGCTTTCCGTTGATCGCCATCCCGCTGTTCGTACTGGCCGGCGCGCTGATGAACACCGGCGGCATCTCGAGACGGCTGATCGCATTCGTGCTGGCGCTGGTCGGGTTCATGCGCGGCGGGCTGGCGATGGTCAACGTCGGCGTGTCGCTCTTCTTCGCCGAGATCTCCGGTTCGGCGGTGGCGGACGTCGCCGCCATCGGCTCGGTGCTGATCCCGGCGATGAAGAAGAAGGGCTACAAGCCGCGCTTCGTGGCGGCGCTCACGTCGTCGTCGGCGTCGCTCGCGATCATCATCCCGCCGTCGATCCCGATGATCCTCTACGGCGCGATGTCGGACACCTCGATCGTGCAGCTGTTCGTCGCCGGCGTCGTGCCGGGGCTGATCGGCGGCTTCCTGATGATGGCGCTCTGCTACTACTTCGCCGTCCGCTACGACCTGCCCCGCGACGAGGCGTTCAGCCTGACGCGGCTCTGGGCCGCCACTCGCGAGGCCGGCTGGGCGCTTATCATCCCGTTCATCATCCTCGGCGGCATCTTCGGCGGCGTCGTCACTGCGACCGAGGGCGCGGGACTGGCGGTCGTCGCGGCGCTGGTGATCGGCGTCTTCATCTACCGCGAGGTGTCGCTGGCGCGGCTGCACGAGGCGCTGGTCGACGGCGTGGTGCAGACCGCAGTGGTGATGCTGCTTGTCGCGGCATCGGCGGTGCTGGGCCTCTACCTGACAGAGACGCAGGCGCCGCAGCGCCTCGCCGACGCCATCCTCGGCCTGACGACCGACAAGGTCGCGGTGCTGATGATGATCAACGTCCTGCTGCTGATCGTCGGCATGGTCCTGCACGGGGCGGCGGCGATCATCCTGACCGTGCCGATCTTCATGCCGATCGTGCGCGAATTGGGGATTGATCCGGTGCAGTTCGGCATCATCCTGACGCTGAACATCGCCATCGGCCAGCAGACGCCTCCGGTCGCCAGCGTGCTGATGACCGCCTGCGCCATCGCCAAGACCGATATCTGGCGCACCACGATCACCAACCTGCCGTTCATCGGCGTGCTGGTCGGCGTGCTGATGCTGGTGACCTACGTTCCCTCCGTCCCGCTGTCGCTGGTGCGGTTCTTCTACGGATGATCCGGTCAGCCGATCCCCGCTTGGGTGCTGCGGGCGGTCAGGAACCCTCGCGGCTCTATTGCGAAAATGCGGCTTGCGGAGAGATCCAGCTCTTTAATCCACCGTGAGTGCCGGGTTGCGTGAGCGAGCTGACACCCCCCCGACCTACGAGACCGGAAACCGGCCGCGCCGCAGTGAGGCGCTGAAGCGCTTGTGCTCGCTGTCGATCCGGTTCCACCTCGCGGCGCGTTGGGAGGGCCACGCCGCTTGAGTGCGACGCTTGCGACCGCAACGATGGTCTCGTCGCGGCGGAGTGAACCGGCGCGTGCGTCTCGTTCGGAGCACTCCCGCCGCTCGCGCCAAAGTCCGCCCGCCGGCGCCCGAAATGGGCGCCGCGACCGGTGGCCGCCGGGAGGGATGAAGCCGACTGGTCCGCGCTGCCGCCGGCTCTCGAAAGCAAAGAACTGGCAAAATGCAAACCGAGCGTCACAATAAACTGGACAGGGTGCTCCTTGTATTGGCGCCAGGGCTCCTCTCCGAGCGATTGACCGCCCGAGCATGCGTGCTTCACGCTTTGACGGCGCGCCAGAAATCGGCGGGCGTCTCCAGCAGCGGCTCAAGGCCCAGACGTTCGATCATCAGCGCCGCCTCGCGCTCCGCCGCGTCGATCACGCGATCCTCGTTTATCGACGTCGCGCGGCGGTCGCGCAGCCGCACCACACCGTCCACGATGACGGTGAGGACGTCGTTGCCGTTGGCGAAGCAGACGATACGCTGCAGCGGCATGTTCGCCGGCGCCATGTGGGGTCGTCGCAGGTCGATCAGCGCGAGGTCGGCCTTCTTCCCAACCTCGATCGATCCGATGGACGCCTCCATGCCCAGCGCCTTGGCGGCGTCGATCGTGCACATCTCCAGCACCTTGCCGGGCGGCAGCCACGACGGATCCCTGTGGAAGGTGCGGTGATAGTGCATGCACTGCTGCATGTGGCGGAACATGTCGGCGTTGCGGTCCGGCGCGGTCGCGTCGGAGCCGAGGCCGACGGTGACGCCCGCCTCGAGCAACTCGGTCGCCGGGCAGCGGGCGAGGATCGAGGCGACGGCGGAGGGGTTGTGCGCAATCTTCGTTCCCGTGTCGGCGCAGATGCGGATCTCCTCGTCGGTGAGCCCCGTCGAGTGCGAGAGCAACGCCTCCGGCCCCAATATCCCCAGCTCGTAGGCGTAGGCCACCGAGCCCTTCTGGTGCCCGTCCTGCGTGAAGACGAGGCCGCGCTCGCGGGCGATGGCGCTCATCTCGCGGGCCTGCGCGCGCGCCTGCTCCAGCGCCTCGCGCCCGATGCTCTCGACATGCTCGGCGCGCAGCGTCGGCGTCAGCATGGCTACGTTCGTGCGCATGCCGTTGCGGCCGTGCCAGCGGTCCGCCAGCTCCACGCAGGTGTCGCGCTGGCGCGCGTAATCGACCGGATAGTCGGTCCTCGCGCCGTCCTCCCACCGCGCATAGGTCAGCGGGTGCGGCGGGCGCGTCGATCCCACCGCCACGACCGAGCGCGTGCCGACCTCCAGCACGCCGTCCATGTGGGCGTCGCCGTAGACCGGGTCGTCGGTGCGCATGATCGAGTCGCCGCCGCCGAGCAGCGAGACGCCGGTCGTGACGCCGAAGCGCAGCCTCTCCAGCGCCGCAAGCTGCGCCTCGGCTCGCCAGAACTCGGGCGTTGAGCCGACCGTGTAGGCGAGCCGGCACGCCCGATACCATGCTTCGTTGTCGCCCGCGCCGAGGGTCTTGACGAGGCCGTGACCGGCGTGCGCGTGGACGTCGATCAGGCCGGGGATGACCGCGGCGCCGGCGGCGTCGATGGTCTCGGCCGCCGGATGCGCCGCGGCGATCTCGTCGGCTGCGCCCACGCCGACAATGCGGTCGCCCTCGATCGCGACCGCGCCGGACGGAATGACGCGGCGGTCCGGATCGAGGGTGACGACGTAGCCGTTCGTGACGATGAGGTCGGCCATGGAGCTCTCCGATTCAGGCGGATGCGGCGCCGCGGTCGAGCGCGGCGAGCGAGGGGATCAGCGACAGCAGTTCGCGCGTGTAGGGGTGGGCGGCCTGCGAAAACAGCGTCTCGGTCTCAGCAGTCTCGACGATGCGGCCCGCCTTCATCACCGCGACCCGGTCGCACATCTGGCGCACCACGGCGAGGTCGTGACTGATGAAGAGCAGCGCCATGCCGGTGGCGTCGCGCAGGTCCTTCAGGAGGTTCAGCACCTGCGCCTGCACAGAGACGTCGAGCGAGGACGTCGGCTCGTCGCAGATCAGCAGCCGGGGCCGCGCGCCGAGCGCGCGCGCGATGGAGAGCCGCTGCCGCTGTCCGCCGGAGAACGCATGGGGAAAGCGGCGCGCCATGTCCGGCTCCAGCCCCACCGCCTGCAGCAGCAGCGCCGCGTCCTGCTCGGCTTCGGCGCGGCTGCCGGCGAGGCGATAGAAAAGGATCGGCTCGGCAAGCGCGCGTCCCACGCGGAGCCGGCCGTTCAACGAGGAATAGGGGTCCTGGAAGATCATCTGGATCGCCCGCCGCGCCCTGCCTCGGCGCACCTGCGCGATGGGACGGCCGCGCCAGCGCACCGAACCCGCCGAGGGAGAGACCAGACCCGCCACGACATTGGCGGTGGTGGTCTTGCCGCAACCGGATTCGCCGACGACGCCGAACACCTCGCCCTCCGCCACCGTGAAGCTGACGCCGTCGACCGCTC
>CAYGUQ010000388.1:0-4638 GCA_964352995.1 uncultured Rhodobacterales bacterium | reverse complement strand
CGTTCTCTCCGGCTGCGGTCGCCGGGCCCGAAGACCCCGGCTTCGCCGCGCAGACGCCCTCCGAAGCCGCGCCGCGCGAGGCGGAGCGCTCGCCCGAGGACGCCGACCGGGAGGCGCCGCCGGGAAGCGGCCGCGCCGGCCCGGCGGCCCCGCCCCGCCGGCGCCGCATGGTGTTCACGGCCTGATGCGCGGGCGGCGGCCGGCGGGTCCGCCGGAGACGGGTCGCATCCGCGCCATTTTTTTCTTCACGCGCGCGCGGTTCTGCCGCAATGTCTGACTTGAAACGAACGCCGTAAACAAGGGCGTCGCATCTGGGAGGTGAACTTGACCGAGGCTGCTGCGCGGGCTCAGTCGCAGGACGTCGGGGCGGAGGCGTCGCCGGAGGACGTTCTTCGCGCGGATCTCTACGATTTTCTCGCCGCCCTTCTGGCGCGCCCGCCGTCGCGCGCGCTGATCGACCAGGCGGCCGCGCTCAGGGGCGAGGGCGGCGCGCTGGGCGAGGCCGTCGACGCGCTGGCGCGCGTGGCGCGGGCGACCACCGAACATGCGGCGAAGTCGGAGTTCGACGCGCTCTTCATCGGCGTCGTGCGCGGCGAGCTGCTGCCCTACGCCAGCTACTACGTCACCGGATTTCTCAACGAGAAGCCGCTCGCGAAGCTGCGCGGCGACATGGCGCGCATCGGCATGGAGCGCGCCGAGAACGTCTACGAGCCGGAGGACAACATCGCCTCGCTCTGCGAGATGATGGCGGGGCTGATCCGCGGCCGGTTCGGGCCGCCGGCGTCGCTCGCCGCGCAGCGCGACTTCTTCGCGACCCATCTCGGGCCCTGGGCGCGGCATTTCTTCACCGATCTGGAGGGCGCTCAGGCGTCGGTCCTCTATGCGCCGGTCGGCGCGATCGGCAAGCAGTTCATGGACATCGAGCGCGAGGCGTTCCGCATGGAGCGCGGGAGCTGAGCGCATGACGACACAAGACCACGCATCACGAAAGGAGCGCGCGATGAGCAAGGGCGAGACCGGCGAGAGCCGGCGCAACTTCCTGAAGCTGGCGGCGACGGCCCCGGCGGCGGCCGGCGCGATGGCGCTGGGCGGCGCGGCCGAGGCGGCGCAGCCGGCGGCGACGGCCGGCGAGGGCCTGCGGGACACCGAGCACACCCGCAAGTTCTTCGAGGCCGCCCGGTTCTGAACGGGCGACTTTCCGAGACCGGCACGCGCCCGTAACCGGCGCGGACCAGAGACCGACGAAGCGGGCGACGGTTGCGCAAGGCCCTGACCCCGTGACGATGAACCAAGCTGGAGCCTCGCGCTCCTAGCCAGGGAGAGCGACATGCTCAGAAAGAAGACCGGCGGGGTTGCGAAAGGCTCCCGCGAGATCATCGGCGCCTCGGGCGCCGTCGCCGCAGCCGCATCGCAGACCATGGACAGGCGCGGCTTCCTGCGCCGCTCGGGGCTGGCCATCGGCGGGCTCGCCGCGGTCGCGGCCGCCGGCGCGACCGTGCGCCCGGCGAGCGCGCAGACCGTCGCCGCCAAGGGGGCGGAGCTCGTCAAGTCCGTCTGCACCCACTGCTCCGTGGGCTGCACGGTCATGGCGGAGGTCGAGAACGGCGTCTGGACGGGTCAGGAGCCCGGCTGGGACAGCCCGTTCAACCTCGGCTCGCACTGCGCGAAGGGCGCCGCGGTCCGTGAGATCACCCATGGCGAGCGCCGCCTGAAGTACCCGATGAAGCTCGTCAACGGCAAGTACGAGCGCATCTCCTGGGAGACGGCGATCAACGAGATCGGCGACCAGATGCTGCAGATCCGCGAGTCGAGCGGGCCCGACAGCGTGTACTGGCTCGGCTCCGCCAAGCACAACAACGAACAGGCCTACCTGTTCCGCAAGTTCGCCGCCTACTGGGGCACGAACAACGTCGACCATCAGGCGCGCATCTGCCACTCCACCACGGTCGCGGGCGTCGCGAATACGTGGGGGTATGGCGCGATGACCAACTCCTACAACGACATCCACAAGTCGCGCGCGATCTTCATCATCGGCGGCAACCCCGCCGAGGCGCACCCGGTGTCGCTGCTCCACGTCCTGAAGGCGAAGGAGGAGAACAACGCGCCGGTGATCGTCTGCGACCCGCGCTTCACCCGCACGGCGGCCCACGCCGACGAGTATGTGCGGTTCCGGCCGGGCTCCGACGTCGCGCTGGTCTGGGGCATCCTGTGGCACATCTTCGAGAACGGGTGGGAGGACAAGGAGTTCATCCGCACCCGCGTCTGGGGGATGGACCAGATCCGCGACGAGGTCGCGAGGTGGACGCCCGAAGAGGTCGAGCGCGTCACCGGCGCGCCGGGCTCGCAGCTTGAGCGCGTCGCCCGCACCCTGGCCAACAACCGTCCCGGCACGGTGATCTGGTGCATGGGCGGCACGCAGCACACCAACGGCAACAACAACACCCGCGCCTACTGCATCCTGCAGCTCGCGCTGGGCAACATGGGCGTCGCCGGCGGCGGCACCAACATCTTCCGCGGCCACGACAACGTGCAGGGCGCGACCGATCTCGGCGTGCTCGCCGACACGCTGCCGGGCTACTACGGCCTCGCCGCCGGCTCCTGGGCGCACTGGGCGCGCGTGTGGGAGGAGGACCTCGACTGGCTGAAGGGCCGCTTCGCGACGCTCAAGACCAAGAGCGGCGAGAACAAGCCGATGATGAACGAGACCGGCATCCCGGTGTCGCGCTGGATCGACGGCGTCCTCGAGGCGAGGGAGAACCTCGCCCAGCCCGACAACACCAAGGCCATGGTGCTCTGGGGCCACGCGCCGAACTCGCAGACCCGCATGCCGGAGATGAAGAAGGCCATGGAGCAGCTCGACCTGCTCGTCGTGGTCGACCCGCACCCGACGGTCAGCGCCGTGCTGCACGACCGCCAGAACGGGGCCTACCTGCTGCCGGCCTGCACCCAGTTCGAGACCTACGGCTCGGTGACCGCCTCCAACCGCTCGATCCAGTGGCGCGAGCGCGTCACGGCGCCGATCTTCGAGAGCAAGACCGACCACGAGATCATCAAGCTCTTCTCGGACAAGTTCGGCTTCACCGACCGCATGTTCCGCAACATCGCGATCAACGGCGACGAGCCGCTGGTCGAGGACATCACCCGCGAGTTCAACCGCGGCATGTGGACCATCGGCTACACCGGCCAGTCGCCGGAGCGCCTGCGCCTGCACATGGCCAACCAGCACACCTTCGACAAGACGACCCTGCGCGCCAATGGCGGGCCGGCCGACGGCGACTACTACGGGATGCCGTGGCCGTGCTGGGGCACGCCCGAGATGAACCACCCCGGCACCGCGAACCTCTACGACATGTCGCTGCCGGTCTCGAAGGGCGGCCTCACCTTCCGCGCCCGCTTCGGCGTGGAGCGGGACGGTCAGAATCTGCTGGCCGAGGGCGTCGCGTCGGCGGGCTCGGAGATCCAGGACGGCTACCCCGAGTTCACCATGGCGATGCTCCAGGAGCTCGGCTGGGACGGCGACCTGACCGCCGAGGAGCGCGCCTCCATCGAGAAGGTCGCGGGCGCGCCGGACAAGGTCGGCGGCGTCAACTGGAAGACCGACCTCTCCGGCGGCATCCAGCGCGTCGCGATCAAGCATGAGTGCGCGCCCTTCGGCAACGCCAAGGCCCGCGCGGTCGTGTGGACCTTCCCCGACCCGATCCCGACCCACCGCGAGCCGCTCTACTCCAACCGGCGCGACCTCGTGGCCGACTACCCGACCTACGAGGACAAGACCTTCTGGCGCGTCCCGACGCTCTATGCGTCGATCCAGCAGAAGGACTTCTCGCAGGACTATCCGATCATCCTCACCTCCGGCCGTCTGGTGGAGTACGAGGGCGGCGGCGACGAGACCCGGTCGAACCCGTGGCTCGCCGAGCTGCAGCAGGAGATGTTCATCGAGATCAACCCGCGCGACGCCAACAACCTGGGCGTCCGCGACGGCTCCAGCGTCTGGGTCGAGGGCCCCGAGGGCGGGCGCGTGAAGGTCGCCGCGATGGTGACCGAGCGCGTCGGCGCCGGCGTCGCCTTCATGCCGTTCCACTTCGGCGGCATGTTCCAGGGCGAGGACCTGCGGTCGAAATACCCCGACGGCGCGGACCCCTACGTCCTCGGCGAGAGCACCAACACCGCCCAGACCTACGGCTACGACTCGGTCACCCAGATGCAGGAGACCAAGGCGACGCTGTGCAAGATCGTCGCGGCCTGAGAGAGGAAATCAGAAAATGGCAAGAGCGAAGTTCCTCTGTGACGCCGAGCGCTGCATTGAGTGCAACGCCTGCGTGACGGCCTGCAAGAACGAGCATGAGGTGCCGTGGGGCATCAACCGCCGGCGGGTCGTGACCATCAACGACGGCAAGCCGGGCGAGCGGTCGATCTCGGTCGCCTGCATGCACTGCTCCGACGCGCCCTGCATGGCGGTCTGCCCGGTGGACTGCTTCTACCAGACCTCCGACGGCGTGGTCCTGCACTCCAAGGACCTCTGCATCGGATGCGGCTACTGCTTCTACGCGTGCCCGTTCGGCGCGCCGCAGTACCCGCAGGCAGGCAACTTCGGCAGCCGCGGCAAGATGGACAAGTGCACCTTCTGCAGCGGCGGCC
>CAYGUQ010000387.1:0-4639 GCA_964352995.1 uncultured Rhodobacterales bacterium | reverse complement strand
CGCGCCGGTGCGGGCGCTTTCCGCCAGCACCGTCTCCAGCGTGCGCGGCAAGGCTTCGAGCCGCGTTCGCGCAGAGGCCTCGTCCATGCCGAGCGGCGGCTGCGCGACGCGGATCAATCCGCCGGCGTTCACCAGGTAGTCGGGACAATAGAGCGCGCCGCGCGCCGCCAGACGCCCGCCGTCGACGGTTTCCGTGAGCTGGTTGTTCGCCGCGCCGCAGACGATCTGCGCCTTGAGTCGCGCTATTGTATCGATATTGAATTCGCCGCCCATGGCGCAGGGCGCATAGACGTCGACCTCCGCCGCCAGCGCCGCTTCGACGGGGACGACCGCCGCACCGAAGGCGGCTGCGGCGCGCGACGCGACGTCCTCGCGGATGTCTGCGACGGTGAGCGTCGCGCCGGCGCCATGCAGCGCCTCCGCCAGCTTCCAGCCGACCGAGCCGAGCCCCTTCACGCAGACGCGCACGCCGGAAAGCTCCCGCCCCAGCCTCCGCCTCACGGCCGCTTCAAGGCACAGGAACACGCCGCGGGCCGTCCAGGGCGACGGGTCGCCGACGCCGCCCCGCTCGGGAGAGCGCCCGGTGACGTGCGCGGTCTCCTCGGCCATCGCGTCCATGTCGGCGACCGTCGCGCCCATGTCCTCCGCTGCGATGTAGCGGCCCGCAAGGCGCTGCACGGCGCGGCCCATCGCGCGCATCATCCCGGGCGTCTTGTCGCGCGCCGGATCGGCGAGGATCACCGACTTGCCGCCGCCGAGCGCGAGCCCCGCCAGCGCCGCCTTGTAGGTCATGCCCCGCGAGAGGCGCAGTGCGTCGCGCGCGGCGTCCGCCTCGTCGGCGTAGGCGTGGATGCGGCAGCCGCCGAGCGCCGGCCCCAGCGCGGTGCTGTGAACGGCGATGATCGCCCTGAGGCCGGTCGCGGCGTCGCTGGCGAAGACCACCTGTTCGTGGTCGTCGAAGTCTGGCGAGTCGAAGACGTGCATGACGATGCTCCCTTGCGCCCGGCCGCAAGAATTCGCGCCGGGCGAGGCGCTGGCAACCGCGGATCTCGTCGCGCCGCGACATCCGGGCGCGCGGCGGTGAACCGGTACAAGTTCCCGGTTGACCGTCCGACGGCCGAGGCGTAACCGGATTGCGGGCGCGTCGTCGATGAGGGCGAGCGGCGGCGGGCTCAGCAATCTCGCCCTGACGATGGAGCGCGTCCCATGACGCTTCCCCCCAAGCCGCAGGCTGCGCCTGCGCGACCTTTCTTTTCGTCCGGTCCCTGCGCCAAGCGCCCCGGCTGGTCGGCCGCGGCGGTCGGCGCCCGCGCCGAGCTCGGCCGGTCGCACCGCGCCGGCGCCGCCAAGGGCCAGCTTCTGGAAGCCATCGAGAAGACGCGGGCCCTGCTGGACGTCCCGGCCGGCCACCGCATCGGGATCGTGCCGGCGTCGGACACCGGCGCCTACGAGATGGCGATGTGGACCCTGCTCGGCGCGCGGCCCGTGGATGCGCTGGCCTGGGAGAGCTTCGGCGCCGGCTGGGTGACCGACGCGGTCAAGCAGCTCAAGCTCGCCGACTGCCGGGTGATGACGGCGGATTACGGCGCGCTGCCGGACCTCTCGGCCGTGCGGCCCGAAGCCGACGTGCTCTTCACCTGGAACGGCACCACGTCGGGCGCGCGCGTCCCGAACGCGGACTGGATTTCGGCCGACCGCGCGGGGCTGACGCTCTGCGACGCCACCTCGGCGGCCTTCGCGCAGGAGATCGACTGGTCGAAGATCGACGTCGCCACCTTCTCCTGGCAGAAGGTGATGGGCGGCGAGGCTGCGCATGGCGTGCTGATCCTCTCGCCGCGCGCCGTCGAGCGGCTGGAGAGCCATACGCCGCCCTGGCCGCTGCCGAAGATCTTCCGGCTGACCAAGGGCGGCAAGCTGATCGACGGCGTCTTCAAGGGCGAGACGATCAACACGCCCTCGATGCTCTGCGTCGCCGACTATCTCGACGCGCTCGACTGGGGCCTCGGGCTCGGCGGCGGCGCGGCGCTGCGGGCGCGGGCCGACGCGAACTTCGCGGCGCTGCAGGCCTGGGTGGACGGGACGGCGTGGGTCGAGAACCTCGTCGCGTCGCCGGCGCTGCGCTCGAACACCTCCGTCTGCCTGAAAATCGTCGATCCCGCCGTCTCGGCGCTCGACGACGCCGGCCAGCGCGCCTTCGTCAAGCGGATGACGACGGCGCTGGAGAAGGAGGGCGCGGCCTTCGACATCGCCGGCTACCGCGACGCCCCGCCGGGGCTGCGCGTCTGGTGCGGCGCGACGGTCGAGACCGCCGACGTCATGGCGCTGACGCCCTGGCTCGACTGGGCCTTCGCCGAGGCCCGCGCGGCGCTCGCCGCGGCCTGAGCCGGCGCAGGCCCGCCAGACACCCTCACCCCGACCCTCTCCCGCCCCTGCGGGAGAGGGGGCGACATCCGCGCGGTCGGCGCCATGACGGCGGCCCCGCGCCCTGCATCAGGACGCAAGACATGCCCAAGGTTCTCATTTCCGACGCGCTTTCCGACGCCGCCGTGCAGATCTTCCGCGACCGCGGCGTCGAGGTCGACTTCCAGCCCGAACTCGGCAAGGACGCCGCGCAGCTCGCCGCGATCATCGGCGACTATGACGGCCTCGCGATCCGCTCCGCCACCAAGGTCACCGCGCAGATCATCGAGAAGGCCGCCAACCTGCGCGTGATCGGCCGCGCCGGCATCGGCGTCGACAACGTCGACATTCCCGCGGCCTCCGCCCGCGGGATCGTCGTCATGAACACGCCCTTCGGCAACTCGATCACCACCGCCGAGCACGCCATCGCGATGATGTTCGCCTCGGCGCGCCAGATCCCCGCCGCCGACGCCTCCACCCGCGCCGGCAAGTGGGAGAAGTCGAAGTTCATGGGCACGGAGCTGACCGGCAAGACGCTCGGCGTCGTCGGCTGCGGCAACATCGGCGGCGTGGTGGCGACGCGCGGCGTCGGGCTGCGGATGAAGGTGGTCGCCTACGATCCCTTCCTCAGCGCCGACCGGGCGAAGACGCTCGGCGTGGAGAAGATCGAGACGGTGGAGGAGCTTCTCAGGCGCGCCGACGTCGTCACGCTGCACCTGCCCAAGACGGCGCAGACCGCCAACCTGCTGAACGCGGAGCGCATCGCGCTGATGAAGCCGACCGCGCGGTTGATCAACTGCGCCCGCGGCGGGCTGGTCGACGAGCAGGCGCTGGCCGACGCGCTGAGGGAGGGCCGGCTCGCCGGGGCGGCCTTCGACGTGTTCTCCGAGGAGCCTGCGAAGGACAACCCGCTGTTTCACGCGCCGAACGTCGTCTGCACGCCGCATCTCGGCGCCGCGACCGCCGAGGCGCAGGAGAACGTGGCGCTTCAGGTTGCCGAGCAGATGTCGGACTACCTGATGAACGGCGCGATCCAGAACGCGCTCAACGCGCCGTCGATCACCGCCGAGGAGGCCCCGCTGCTCAAGCCCTGGGTGGCGGTGTGCGAGGCGCTGGGCGCCTTCGCCGGGCAGGTGACGGAGAATGCGATCGAGGAGATCGAGATCGACTACGTCGGCGCGCCCGGCCAGCTCAACCTCAAGCCGCTGACCGCCACGGTCACGGCGGCGCTGCTCAAGCCGCTGCTCGGCGAGGGCGCGGTGAACATGGTCTCCGCGCCGCTGTTGGCGAAGGAGCGCGGCGTCGCGATCTCCGAGACGCGGCGGGACGCGCAGGGCGCTTTCGGCTCCTATGTGCGGCTGACGGTGGTGACGGAGAAGCAGACGCGGAGCATCGCCGCCACGGTGTTCTCCGACGGCAAGCCGCGTTTCATCCAGATAAAGGGCATCGACCTCGAGGCCGAGCCGCAGCGGTTCATGCTCTACACGACCAACGACGACACGCCCGGCTACATCGGCGCGCTCGGGGCGAAGCTCGGGGCGCTGGGCGTCAACATCGCCACCTTCGCGCTGGGCCGCGCCAGCAAGGGCGGCGAGGCCATCGCGCTGATGGGGGTGGACGAGGAGGTGCCGGCGTCGGCGCTGGCCGAGATCGTGGCGCTTCCGCAGGTGCGGCAGGCCAAGGCGCTGCGGTTCTGAACCCGCCGCCGGCGGCCGTCGCGACGGCCGCCGGCGAGGACCGCGTCAGCCGCCGAGCCGCCCTTCCGGCGCGCGCCCGGCGCTGGTAGCGTCCGTCGGCATATCGAGGGGAAACGAATGGCCAACGTCGCGGTGATCGGCGCCCAGTGGGGCGACGAGGGAAAGGGAAAGCTGGTCGACTGGCTCAGCGAGCGCGCCGACGTCATCGTCCGCTTCCAGGGCGGGCACAACGCCGGGCACACGCTCGTCATCGGCGGGGTGACCTACAAGCTGTCGCTGCTGCCGTCAGGCATCGTTCGGCCCGGCAAGCTGTCGGTGATCGGCAACGGCGTGGTGCTCGACCCGTGGGCGCTCGTCGCCGAGATCGACAAGCTGCGCGGGCAGGGCGTGGAGATCTCGCCGGAGACGCTGATGATCGCGGAGAACGCGCCGCTCATCCTGCCCGTCCATGGCGAGCTCGACCGCGCGCGCGAGACGGCGAACACCGTGGCGCGGATCGGCACCACGGGCCGCGGCATCGGTCCGGCCTACGAGGACAAGGT
>CAYGUQ010000386.1:3436-4651 GCA_964352995.1 uncultured Rhodobacterales bacterium | reverse complement strand
TCTCGGCCGAGAGCGAGCTGCGCCGTCTCGTCTCGGGCGCCGCGGGCGTCGGCGCCCAGTCCGCCGGCGAGGCTTTCGCCCCGCGCCGCGCGGAAGCCGCGACCCGGATCCTGACCGAACAGGTCGAGCCTGCCTTCGAGCGCAGCTTCGCCCGCGCCGACGCGCTGGCGGAGATGTCGCGGGTCACTCTCGCCGCCGAGCAGGCCTCGGCGCTCGCGACCTACCATGACGCGCGCCTGACGCTGCTGATCGTCGGGGCGCTCGCCGTCGCGCTGGCGAGCGCCGGCGCGATCTGGCTCTCGGTCTCGATCGGGCGCGGCCTCAGCCGCGCGGTGGACGTGGCGCGGCGCGTGGCGGAAGGCGACCTCGACGCCGACGCCCGGCCGACGACGCGCGACGAGATCGGCGACGTGCTCGGCGCGCTCGACGGCATGATCGTGAGCCTGCGCGAGATGACCGAGGCGGCGCGCGGCGTCGCCGAGGGCGACCTGAACGTGCAGGCCCGCCGCCGCTCCGACAAGGACGCGCTCGGCGTCGCGCTGGAGACGATGGTGGAGAAGCTGCGCCACGTGATCTCGAACGCGAACGACAGCGCTGGCGGCGTCGCCGACAGCGCGCAGACCATGTCCGCCACCGCCGAACAGCTCAGCCAGGGCTCGACCGAGCAGGCGGCGGCCGCCGAGCAGGCCAGCGCCTCGATGGAGGAGATGACCGCCAACATCCGCCAGAGCGCCGACAACGCCGCCCAGACCGAGAAGATCGCCGCGCAGTCCGCGCGCCAGGCTTCCGACAGCGGGCAGGCGGTGGACGAGGCGGTGCGCGCCATGCGCACCATCGCCGAGAAGATCGGCATCATCCAGGAGATCGCCCGCCAGACCGACCTTCTGGCCCTGAACGCCGCGGTCGAGGCGGCCCGCGCCGGCCAGCACGGCAAGGGCTTCGCCGTCGTGGCCTCGGAGGTGCGCAAGCTCGCCGAGCGCAGCCAGCAGGCCGCGGCCGAGATCAGCCAGCTTTCCGGCCATACTCTCGACACCTCGCAGCGGGCCGGCGAGATGCTGCAGGCGCTGGTGCCGAGCATCCAGCGCACCGCCGAACTCGTGCAGGAGATCTCGACGGCGGCGCGCGAGCAGAACCTCGGCGCCGAGCAGATCAACGCCGCGATCCGCGAACTCGACACGGTGATCCAGCAGAACGCCTCAGCGGCGACCGAGGCGG
>CAYGUQ010000386.1:0-3426 GCA_964352995.1 uncultured Rhodobacterales bacterium | reverse complement strand
CCGCCGGCGGCGCCGCGGGGGGGGCGGCGCCGCGGCCGAAGCCCGCGATGCCGAAGCTGACGCCGCCGGCGCGGCGCAAGTCCGGCGCCGCCGCCCCGGCGCGCACCGCGCCGAAGCCCGCGGCGAAGCGCTCCAACGGCGCGTCCAACGGCGTCCTGCTCGACCTCGGCGTCGAAGACGTGGGCGACGCCGAGTTCGAGCGCCTCAACTGAAGCGGGCGCAGCGCTGAACCCCGACGCCGCCGCGCAGGCGGCGTCGGCCCGATCCCCTTCGAGAACGGCGGAGCCGCAGGATGCAGACGAGCGTTGACGCCGCAGACCGCGGCGCGGGTCCGGACATGTCCGGCTGGGGCGACGAGGACGCGGCCGAGAACGACGGCGCGGACGCGGCCCAGCGGAACTACCTCACCTTCACCATCGGCGGCGAGACCTTCGCGGTCGAGGTCCGGCATGTCCGCGAGGTGCTCGACCTCCAGCCGGTCACGCAGTTGCCCAACGCGCCGGGCGAGGTCGTCGGCATGATCGACGTGCGCGGCGAGAGCGTGGCGGTCGTCGATCTCGGCGCGCGGCTCGGCATGATGCGCGAGCGCGACGAGATCGGCCGGATCGTGGTGTTCGAGATGGGCGCGGAGGCGCGTCCCATCGGCGCCGTCGCCGACCGCGTGCTCGACGTCGTCGAGATCCCCGAGGCCGCCGTCGAGCCGACCCCGCAGACCGCGACAGGCTGGCGGCCCGAAGCCGTCGTCGGCGTCGCGCGCGTCGGCGGCGCGATGGCGATGCTGCTCGACGTCGACGGCCTCTTCGGGCTCAGGCGGAGCGGCCGCGGCGCAGACATCGATCTGCTGTCGTGAGCGGCGCTCTCGCCGGTCCGACTCTGAGCGTCTCGAGACGCGAGGCGGACGTCATCGCCGCGCGGTTGCGCCGGGAGGCCGGGCTGAACGTCGACCCCGCCAAGCTCGACTACATCGGCTCGCGCATCTCGCGCCTGATCCGCGCGACCGGGCGCGCCGACGTGGCCGAGTACCTCGCGGCGCTGGACCAGCCCGGCGAGGCGCAGCGGCTGGTCGAGGCCTTCACGGTCCACACGACGGGCTTCTTCCGCGAGCGGCGTCATTTCGACTGGCTGGAGGAGGAGGGCCTGCCCACCCTCGTCGCCGCGGGCGCGGGGCGCGAACGGCCGCTGGCGTTCTGGAGCGCGGCCTGCTCCATCGGCGCCGAGCTCTGGTCCGCCGCGATGACGGTCGACCGCTTCGCGCGGCGCAGGAACGACGCGCTGCGCTGGCGCATGATCGGCACCGACGTCTCGCACGGGGCCCTGCGCAGGGCGCAGAGCGCGCTCTACACGGAGCCGGAGGTCGAGGGCGTCGACGACGACTTCCTGCGCGACTGCTTCCTGATCCGACGGCCCCGGCCGGGGGACGCGCACCCGCGCATCCTCTATCGCATCCGTCCCGAGCTGCGCGAAAAGGCCCGCTTCGCCTACGCCAACCTCTCCCGGCTCGACCGCGGCCCGGAGATGGAGGTCGACGTCGTGCTGCTGCGCAACGTCCTCATCTACTTCTCCGCCGAGGACCAGCTGGAGATGGTCCGCCAGATCCTGCGCCGGATCAGACCGGGCGGCTACCTGCTGACGGGCCATTCCGAGAGCCTTGGCGACCGCTTCGACACCGCGCGCGTCGTCGCGGCGTCCATCTATCAGAGGCTTTGAGCCATGCTAGACAGAACAGCCGGCCGGTCCCGCCAGAAGATCAGGGTGCTGATCGTCGACGACAGCGCCGTGGTGCGCCAGGCGCTCTCGGACATCATCAACTCCGACCCCGAGCTCGAGGTGATCGGCGTCGCGTCCGACCCGTTCGTCGCCGCGCAGCGCATGCGCGCCGAGAAGCCCGACGTCATCACGCTCGACGTCGAGATGCCCCGCATGGACGGCGTCACCTTCCTGCGCAAGATCATGCAGCAGCATCCCATGCCGGTCGTCATGTGCTCCTCGCTCGTCGGCTCCGACACCGACACGCTCGCCGAGGTGCTGGCGGCCGGCGCGGCGGAGGTGATCTGCAAGCCCAAGCTGGGGGTGAAGGCCTTCATCGAGGAAAGCCGCACCATCGTCTGCGACGCGATCAAGGCGGCGGCGGTCGCCAAGCTCGGCCGGCTGAAGCCGATGGCGGTGCAGCGCAAGCTGACCGCGGACGCCGTGCTCGCGGCGCCCCCGGCCGGCAAGGCCATGACGCGCACCACCGACAAGGTCATCGCCATCGGCGCCTCGACGGGCGGCACGCAGGCGCTCGCGGAGGTTCTCGCCGCGCTGCCGCTGGACTGCCCGCCGGTCGTCGTGGTGCAGCACATGCCGGCGGGCTTCACCGCCGCGTTCGCCAAGCGGCTCGACGGCCTCTGCCAGGTCAGCGTCAGCGAGGCGCGCAACGGCGACCGCCTGCTGCGCGGCCATGTCCTGATCGCGCCGGGCGACAAGCACCTTCTGGTGTCGCGCAGCGGGGCCGCCTACGGCGTGGAGGTGCGCGACGGGCCGCTCGTCTCGCGGCATCGGCCGTCGGTCGATGTGCTGTTCCGGTCCGTCGCGCGTTACGCCGGCGCCAACGCGGTCGGCGTGATCATGACGGGGATGGGCGACGACGGCGCCCTCGGCCTGAAGGAGATGCGCGACGCCGGCGCCCGGACGCTGGGGCAGGACGAGCCGACATGCGTCGTCTACGGCATGCCGCGCGCCGCGTACGAACTCGGCGCCGTCGAGCGCCAGCTCCCGCTGGACGGGATCGCGGCGCAGGCCGTCAAGCTCGGGATGGGGTGAGGCAGGGGCGAAAGGGCGGGGCCTCGGCGCCGCCCGCCGCCAGCGTCTCGGTTGACCGAGATTGGAGGGCTGCGGAGGGCGACCGGCCGCGCCGGCGCGACGCGCCGCGAGACGCCGCGCAGCGATGGCGGTTCGGCCCGGCCGTTCGGGGCCGGAGGAAGCCGTCGGCTCGGGAGCCGGCGTCCGGTCGCCGACGAGAGCCGCCCCGCTTAACGGCGGCGGGCCCGACGCCAAGGCGCAGCATCGTTCAGGCCTCCCGCCGTCGACCGTGCTATCAGGGTGGATGCTTTGCTTGCGCGGGGGCGGCCATGGCGATCGAACTCGACAGGCGTTTCGACTTCGACGGCGCCGCGGTCGCATGGACCAGCTTCGGCGACGGCCCGCCGATGGTGCTGATCCACGGCACGCCGTTTTCCGCGCAGGTCTGGCGGCGGATAGCGCCGCATCTCGCCGGCTCGCGGCGCGTCCATCTGTTCGACCTGCTCGGCTACGGGCTGTCGGCTAAGGGGCCGGGTCTCGACGTGTCGCTCGGGGCGCAGGATCGGCTGCTTGCGGCGCTCTTCGCTGAATGGGGTCTGGACCGCCCCGACGTGCTCGCCCACGACTTCGGCGGCGCCACGGCGC
>CAYGUQ010000385.1:0-4653 GCA_964352995.1 uncultured Rhodobacterales bacterium | reverse complement strand
TACGAGGAGGCATACGGGGCGTTGTTTGAGTCTCTCGACTGGCTGGAGGAGCGCTGATGCTGGGCCGCGTCCACCCGCTGCCGAAGCTCGTCTTCTGCCTGCTCTGGATCGCGGCGAGCCTCGCGATCTTCGACCTGCGGTTCCAGATCGGCTCGCTCGCGCTGGCCGCCGGGCTGCTGGTGACGACGGAGCGGGTGCGGCCCCTGACGGTGCTGGCGCTGGCGGTCCCCTTCGCGCTGTTCGGCTTCGGGTTTCTCTCGACTAGCCTGCTCTTCGACCGTGAGACGGGCTTCGCGGCGCAGATGGCGCGGGAGCAGGCGCTGGCGCGGCCCGACGCGGCGCCGGGGCTCGTGCTGTTCTTCCGGGCGCTTGCCTGCGGAATGGTCTCGGCGCTCTTTGCGCTGACGACCGACGCCGGCGCGCTGGTCCGCGCGCTGATGGCGCAGGCGCGGCTCCCGGCCTCGGTCGGCTACGCGCTGCTGCAGGCGATGCACCTCGTCCCCGACGTCGCGCGCGAGGCGCAGGCGATGCGGATGGCGCGGGCGATGCGTCGGGGGCGCGCGCCGGGCCGCATCCCGACGCCGTGGGAGGCGGGCGCGCTGGCGGTGCCGCTGCTGGCCTACGCGATACGGCGGGCGGGGCGCACCGCGACGGCGATGGAGGCGCGCGGCTTCCGCCCCGGCGCGCCCCGCACGCTGCTCGGCGCGCCGCCGCCCACGCGCAGGCACTGGGCGTTCTGCGCCGGCGCGCTCGGCCTGCTCGCCGCCGCGGCCGCGGCCTGCGCGCTGAGCTGAGCCCGGCGGCTCAGGGCGCGGCGTCGCCGAAGCTCAGCCGGTAGTCCGGGCCGCGGTGGATCATCGTCACCTGCGTCACCGCCGCGTCGCCCATCCACGTCGTGCGCTCCACGCAGAGCACCGCCGCGCGAAGCCGGACGCCGAGCGCCCGCGCCGCGTCGCGGTCCGCCAGATCGGCCCAGATGCGGTGGCCGATGCGGGTGTAGGGCGCGGCGCGCACCAGCCACTCGTTGGGGCTGATCGTCTCAAAGGGCGCGTCGGCCGCGGCGGGGACGGTCGCGAGGTTGATCCAGCGCCGCTCCAGCTGCCAGGGCGCGTCGTCGGCGAGATGCAGCGCCTCGGTGCGCATCGCGACGCCGCCGGGGGCGAGGCCGAAGAGCGCCGCGACCGCCTCCGGCGGCGCCGATTTTTCCGCCGCCAGCAGACGATAGCCGTAGCGAGCGCCGGCGGCGCGCACCTCCTCGCGCACGAGCGGGATGGAGAGGCGCGTCGCCACCGCCGCCCGCACCGCGACGCGGCTGCCGGCGCGCCGCCGGCGCTCCACCAGCCCCTGCGCGACCAGCGCCCCGAGCGCGCGCCCGATGGTCGGGCGGGTGACGCCGTACTCCTCCGCCAGATCGGCCTCGTTGGGGATCGGGTCGCCGGGCGCGAACTCGCCGGCGGCGATGCGGGCGAGCAGGGCCTGCTCGATGCGCTTGTATTTCGGCGCGCTCACAGCGCCGCCGAGAGGGCGGCCATCTCGGCGCGGTAGCGCGCCTCGATGGACGCGCGGCGCACGTGGCGGCCCCCGGTCACGACATGGCGGCCGGCCGACCAGACCTCGCGCACCACGCGGTCGCCGGCGGCGAAGATCCAGCCGTCGATCCACTGGTCCGGCGTCAGCGGCGCGAGCGCCACGTCCTCGACGTCGATGGCGAGGAGATCGGCGAGCATCCCCGGCGCCAGCGCGCCCGAGGCCCGGCCGAGCGCCTGCGCGCCGCCGGCCAGCGCGGCGCGGTAGAGCGTCTCGCCGACCGATGCGCCGGGCTCGGCCATGACGTTGCGGGCCTTGTGGGCGAGCCGCTGCGAATACTCCAGCGTGCGCAGCTCGTCTCCCAGCGCGATGCGGACGTCGCTGTCGCTGCCGACGCCGAAGGCCCCGCCGGCGCGGCGATAGACGTCCCCGTCGAAGATCCCGTCGCCAAGGTCCGACTCGGTGATCGGGCAGAGCCCTGCGACGGCGCCGGAGGCGGCGAGGCGCGCGGTCTCGTCGCCCGCCGTCTGGGTGCAGTGGATCAGGCACCAGCGGCGGTCGACGCCGATCTCGTCGAGCAGGAAGGCGATGGGGCGCGCGCCGAGCCACGCCTCGACCTGCTCGACCTCCGCCGCCTGCTCGGCGGCGTGGATGTGGAGCGGGCCGTCGGGCCAGGCTTGTGCGACGGCGCGCAGCTGCTCGGGCCGGGTGGCGCGCAGGGAATGCGGCGCGGCCCCGAGGCGGGCGTCTCCGGGCAGGGAAGCGACGGCGCGCGCGGCGCTCTCCATCGTCTTCGCGAAGCCGTCGAGCTCGTCGCCGAAGCGCAGCTGCCCGCCGGCGAGCGGCTGGGCGCCGGCGCCGCCATGGCTGTAGAGCACCGGCAGCAGCGTCAGGCCCACGCCGCTCTGCTCGGCCGCCGCCGCGATGCGCTGGGAAAGCTCGCCGCGGTCGGCGTAGGGCGCGCCGCCGGGCTGGTGATGGACGTAGTGGAACTCCGCCGAGGCGGCGTAGCCGGCCTCCAGCATCTCGATCTGGACGAGCGCCGCGATCGCCTCGATCTGCTCCGGCGTCAGCAGGTCGAGAAAGCGGTACATCAGCCGCCGCCACGTCCAGAAGCTGTCGGGCTCGGGCCCGCGGCGCGCCGTCATCCCCGCCATGGCGCGCTGGAAGGCGTGGCTGTGCAGGTTCGCCGGCGCCGGCAGGAGCGCGCGCCCGGAGAGGCGCAGGTCGCCGGGCCGCGCCGGGACGCCCGCCTCCACCGCTGCGATGCGGCCGCCCGACAGCGTCGCCCGCACGTCGCGCGCCCACCCCGACGGCGTGAGCGCATGATCGGCGTGCAGCGTGGCGTCAGGCGGCATGGCGGGGCCTTGGAGATTGACGATACCCCGAATATGCTTTTACATATTCACCAAGTCAACGATCATCGAGGGCGGCGGAATGGCGGCGATCACACTCCGCGGGGCGCGCGTGGCGACCATGGCGGCCGGGTGCGCAGACGTGATCGAGGACGCCGCCGTGGCCGTGCGCGACGGCCTGATCGTCTGGGTCGGCCCCGACGCGGCGCTGCCGGCCGAGCACGCCGCCGCCGAGGCCGTCGCGCTGGAGGGCCGCCTGCTGACCCCCGCGCTCGTCGACTGCCACACCCATCTCGTCTTCGGCGGCGACCGCGCGCGGGAGTTCGAGATGCGCCTCGAAGGCGCTTCCTACGAGGAGATCGCCCGCGCCGGCGGCGGCATCGTCTCGACGGTCCGCGCCACGCGCGCGGCGAGCGAGGACGCGCTGGTCGCCGCCGCGCTGCCCCGGCTCGACGCGCTGCTCGCCGAGGGCGTGGCGACGGTCGAGGTCAAGTCGGGCTACGGGCTCGACGTCGAGACCGAACTGCGGATGCTGCGCGCGGCGCGGCGGCTCGCCGGGCTGCGTCCGGTGCGCATCGTCGCGACCTTTCTCGGGGCGCATGCGACGCCGCCCGAATACGCCGGCCGCGCCGACGCCTATGTCGACGAGGTCGCCATCCCCGCCCTGCGCGCCGCCCATGCCGAGGGCCTGGCGGACGCGGTGGACGCCTTTTGCGAGGGCATCGCCTTCAGCCCCGCGCAGGTGGCGCGGGTGTTCGACGCGGCGCAGGCGCTGGGGCTGCCGGTGAAACTGCACGCCGAGCAGCTCTCCAACCTCGGCGGCGCGGCGCTGGCCGCGCGCCGCGGCGCCCTCAGCGCGGACCATGTGGAGCATCTCGACGCGGCCGGCGTCGCGGCCATGGCGGCGGCGGGGACGGTCGCGGTGCTGCTGCCCGGCGCCTTCTACGCCCTGCGCGAGACGCAGGCGCCGCCCGTCGAGGCGCTGCGCGCGGCGGGCGTGCCGATGGCCGTGGCGACCGACTGCAACCCCGGCACCTCGCCGATGACCTCCCTGCTGCTCGCGATGAACATGGCTTGCACCTTCTTCCGCCTGACGCCGGCCGAGGCGCTGGCCGGCGCGACCGCGCACGCCGCCCGCGCGCTGGGGCTGGCCGACTGCGGGGTCGTCGCGCCGGGCATGCGCGCCGACCTCGCCGAGTGGGACGTCGCCCACCCCGCCGAACTCGCCTATCGCATCGGCTTCAACCCGCTGCGCCGCCGCTGGTTCGCCGGAGCGCCGGCATGAGCGCGCTGACCCCCGGCGCGGCGACGCTCGCCGATCTCGAGGCCGTCTGGCGGGGAGAGGCGACCCCGTCGCTCGACCCCGCCTGCCGGCCGGCGGTCGAGCGCGCCGCGGCGATCGTCGCCGAGGCCGCCCGCGGGGAGGCCGCCGTCTACGGGGTCAACACCGGCTTCGGCAAGCTCGCCTCGATCCGCATCGCGCCGGGCGACGTCGCGACGCTCCAGCGCAACCTGATCCTGTCGCACTGCGCCGGCGTCGGCCCGGCGATCCCCGAGCGCGTCGCGCGGCTGATGATGGCGCTGAAGCTGCTGTCGCTCGGCCGCGGCGCCTCGGGCGTGCGCTGGGAGGTCTGCGCGCTGATCGAGGGGATGCTGGCGCGGGGCGTGACGCCGGTGATCCCGGCGCAGGGCTCGGTCGGGGCCTCGGGAGACCTCGCGCCGCTCGCGCACATGACGGCGGTGATGCTGGGCGAGGGGCGGGCCACGGTCG
>CAYGUQ010000384.1:0-4657 GCA_964352995.1 uncultured Rhodobacterales bacterium | reverse complement strand
AAGGCTCTCGCCGCCGGCGACCCGTTCGCGGAACGCCGCGGTCTTGGCGGCGAGCGCGGCGTCGCTCAGCGCCGCCATCTCCGGCTCCAGCGCGTTGATCTGCGCCACCGTCTTGCGCGCGCCCTTGACCTTGCGGTCGTTGGCCGTGCCGACAAGCTTCCTAGCGATGAGCCCGAACATGCCGAGACCTACTCCATGCAACGCCCGCCGGACCATCCGCGCCCGGCGCGTCCCCTGTTCGCACGCCGAAACATGCTTGTCCGTGAACGGCGCGCGGCTTATGTGCGGGTCGTCTCCGGTCGCGGCCCGCGCGAGAGGTAAGCAACGGCCTCTGGCGAGTCAACGTCGCGACCGATCAAGCCCGGCGCGGACCTGCGCCCAGGAGGTTTCATGCTCTCTCTCTCCCGCTCCGCAGCCCGCGCCGCGCGCGTCGCCGCTCTCGTCGCGCTTGCGCTGGCCGGCCCAGCCGCCGCGCAGGACGCGGCCGGACCGGACACCGTCGTCGCGACCGTGGGCGGCGCTCCGGTGACGCTCGCCGACGTGCAGGCGGTGATGTCCGAGCTGCCCGTGCAGTACAAGCAGGCGCCGGACGACGTGCTCTACGACTACATCCGCCAGCAGCTCGTCGACCAGCGCCTGCTCTCCGCGGCGGCCGAGGCCGGCGGCCTCGCCGACGAGCCCGAGATCGCGCAGTCGCTTCGGCTGCAGCGCGAGGGTCTGCTCTCGCAGGCCTACGTGTCGCGGCAGGTCGAGGCGAAGGTGACCGAGGAGGCGCTGCGCGAGGCCTACAAGACGCGCATCGAGGACGCCCCCGCCGCCGCCGAGGTCCGCGCCAGCCACATCCTCGTCGCCTCCGAGGAGCTTGCGCAGGAGATCCGCGCCGAGATCGAGAACGGCGCCGCCTTCGCCGACATGGCCGCCGAGCACGGCACCGACGGCACCAAGAACCAGGGCGGCGACCTCGGCTTCTTCACCCGCGACATGATGGTCGCGCCCTTCGCCGACGCCGCCTTCGCCATGGAGGTCGGGGCCGTGTCGCAGCCGGTGCAGACCCAGTTCGGCTGGCACCTCATCGAGTTGACCGACCGCCGCGAGCAGCCCAAGCCGAGCTTCGAGGAGGTCCGCGGCGCGCTTGAGCAGGAGCTCGGCTCCGCCGCCGCGCAGGAGATCGTCCAGGGCGTCCGCGCCGGGGGCGACTTCCAGATGGCCGAGGACCGGCCCGGTCTCGACGCCCTGCGCGCCGCCGAGTGACGCCTTGCGCGCGGCGCGCCTGACCGGCGCGCCGCCGCCCCCCTCCCCCGCGGCGCTGGCATCATGCGCCGCCGCACCCGCCTGACGAGGAGCAGACGCCGGCCATGGCCAAGATCGAAGCCGCATCGCCGTTCGCGCCGGCGCGTTTCCCGGATCTGCCGCGCGTGCGCGGCCTGAGGCTCTCGGCCGCGCGCGCCGGCGTGCGCTACCGCGACCGCGACGACGTCGGCCTCGCCGCGCTGCCAGAGGGCTCGACCGTTGCCGGCGTCTTCACCACCTCGCGCACCCGCTCCGCGCCGGTGCTCTGGTGCGAGGCGCGGCTCGCGGCGCGCGGCGACGCCCGCGCGCCGGCGGCCTTCATCGTCAACGCCGGCAACTCCAACGCCTTCACCGGCGCCAACGGCGTCGAGGGCGCGCGCCGCATGGCCGCCGCCGGCGCGCTGGCGGGCGGCGCCGCGACGGAGGACGCCTTCGTCGCCTCCACGGGCGTCATCGGCGAGCCGTTGCCCGTGGAGCGCATCGAGGCCGTCTGCGACGCGCTGGCCGGCGCGCTCTCGGAAGATGCGTGGGAGCCCTTCGCCCGCGCCATCATGACGACCGACACCTTCCCCAAGGGCGCCGGCCGAACCGTGACGCTCGACGGCGTCGAGGTCTCCGTAGCCGGCGTGGCCAAGGGCTCCGGCATGATCGCGCCGGACATGGCGACCATGCTCGCCTTCGTCTTCACCGACGCCGCGGTCGCCCAGCCGATCCTGCAGCGGCTGCTGGCCGAGGGCTCCGACGCGAGCTTCAACGCGATCACCGTCGACGGCGACACCTCCACCTCCGACACGCTGCTGCTGGGCGCGACCGGCGCCAGCGGCATGGCCGAGATCGCCTCGGAGGACGACCCGCGCCTGCCGGCGTTCCGCGACGCGCTGAACGCCGTGCTGACCGACCTCGCCCACCAGGTCGTGAAGGACGGCGAGGGCGCCACGAAATTCGTCGCCGTCACCGTCGCCGGCGCCGAAAGCGTCCGCGCCGCGCGCCGCATCGGCCTCAGCATCGCCAATTCGCCGCTGGTCAAGACCGCCTTCGCCGGGGAGGACCCCAACTGGGGCCGCATCGTCATGGCGGTGGGCAAGTCCGGCGAGGCGGCCGACCGCGACCGCCTCGCCATCCGCTTCGGCGACATCCTCGTGGCCGAGAAGGGCTGGGTCTCGCCCGGCTACGTCGAGGCCGACGCCGCCGCCTACATGAAGCAGGCCGAGCTTGCCGTCAGCGTCGACGTCGGCGTCGGCGAGGCGTCCGCGACCGTGTGGACCTGCGACCTCACCCACGCCTACATCGCGATCAACGCGGACTACCGCTCTTGAGGCTGCTGCTCGTCGCCGCCTGCGCGCTGGTGGACCCCGACGGCCGCGTGCTGCTCGCGCAGCGGCCGGAGGGCAAGTCGCTCGCCGGGCTCTGGGAGTTTCCCGGCGGCAAGGTCGAGCCCGGCGAGACGCCCGAGGCCTGCCTGATCCGCGAGTTGGCCGAGGAGCTCGGCGTCGACACCTGGGCGAGCTGCCTCGCGCCGCTCAGCTTCGCCAGCCACGGCTACGAGGACTTCCACCTGCTCATGCCGCTCTATGTCTGCCGCAAATGGGGCGGGACGGCGCAGGGCCGAGAGGGGCAGGCGCTGGCCTGGGTGCGGCCGCAGAAGCTCGCCGACTACCCGATGCCGCCGGCAGACAAGCCGCTCGTCGCGGCGCTGCGCGACCTGCTCTGAGCCAAGGCGCCCCGGCCGAGCGGTCAGGGCGCCTCGCCGAAGGCCTTCGCCGTCGCGGCGGCGATGCGCGGCAGCGCCTCGCCTTCCCGCTCCGCCAGCCGCGTCTCGTTCTCGGCGATGTAGCCGCGCGTCAGCGGGCAGGCGTCGCGCAGGCGGCCGAGCTGCAGGTGCATCACGGCGGAGGAGCCGTGCTCGAAGACCGCCTCGCAGGAGGCGAGGTAGATCTCCCACATCCTCAGGAAGCGCGCCTCGTAGCGCCCTTCGAGCAGCGGGCGCGCGGCGAGGAACCGCTCGCGCCAGACGCGCAGGGTGCGGGCGTAGTGGCGCCGCCAGATCTCCACGTCGAGCGTCCACAGCCCCGACTTCTCGACGGCGGCGACCGTCTCGGAGAGGGACGGGCTGTAGCCGCCGGGGAAGATGTGCTTGCGGATGAAGGGGCCGGTCACGCCCGGCGGAGACTTCGTCGTGATCGAGTGGATCAGCGCCAGACCGTCCGGCGCCAGCCTGTCGCGTACGGCGAGGAAATAGGGCTGAAGCTGGCCTACGCCGACATGCTCCAGCATGCCCACCGACACGACGCGGTCGAAGGTCTCGCGCACCTCGCGGTAGTCGCGCAGCTCGAAGCGCACGCGCCCCGAGAGCCCCGCGGCCTCCGCCCGCGCGCGCGCCGTGGCGAGCTGGTTCTCCGCCAGCGTCACGCCGACGACCTCGACGTCCGCGACCGCGGCGAGATAGAGCGCCATGCCGCCCCAGCCGCAGCCGATGTCGAGCACGCGCTGGCCCGGGCGCAGGTCGAGCTTCGCGGCGATGCGGCGCTTCTTGGCGGTCTGCGCCTCCTCCAGCGTCGTCACGCCCTCCGCCCAGTAGGCGCAGGAATACTGCATGTCGGCGTCGAGCATCAGGCGGTAGAGATCGTCGCCGATGTCGTAATGCGCCTTCGCATTGGCGCTTGCGCGGCTCAGCGTGTTGTAGGTGAGGAAGCGCCGCGCCCTGCGCGCCAGCGTGCGGAACAGGATCTGCCCCGGCGAGAGGTCGAAGGCGCGCTTGTTGACGAAGAAGACCTCCATGAGGTCGTGCACGTCGCCGCGCTCCATGGTCAGCGTTCCGTCCATGAACGCCTCGGCGGCCTTCAGCTCGGGGTTCATCGGGATGCGCCAGTCCAGCGACGCGTCGTGGATGCGGATCGCCGCCTGCGGGCCGTCGCCGTCGCCGAAGCGCCAGACCTCGCCCCCCGGTCCCGTCAGCTCCAGCCGGCCCTTGCGGACGGCGCGCTCCAGAAGGCGGGGCAGCAGGCGCATGCGCTTTTCCCCTCGGTCCGGCTTCAGTCCGCCACGTCGTCGACGTCGGCCTGCCCGCTCAGCATCGCGCGGATGTGAGACCACGACATCCCGACGCCGAGCACGACGCCCGCCACCGCGAGCGCCGCCCACTCCATCGCCGCGCCGCCGGAGAGCGTGAGGACGCCAGCGTCCGCCAGCACCCACAGGAACGCCGCGAAGAAAGCCGTCGCGAGCGCCAGACCGAACGGCCCGAGCGCCCGCAGGGTCGCGCGCAGATAGATCGCCCAGAGGATCAGCAGCGTGACGCCCGCCAGCGCGACAACCGGCAGGTTTTCGCGCGCGGCGCCGAGCGCCCAGTGGGCGAAGGAATGGCCGC
>CAYGUQ010000383.1:0-4691 GCA_964352995.1 uncultured Rhodobacterales bacterium | reverse complement strand
GGCAACTTCGGCAGCCGCGGCAAGATGGACAAGTGCACCTTCTGCAGCGGCGGCCCCGAGGAGACCGGCAGCCAGGCCGAGTTCTCGAAGTACGGGCGCAACCGCATCGCCGAGGGCAAGCTGCCGATCTGCGCCGAGATGTGCTCCACCAAGGCGCTGCTGGCGGGCAACGGCGACGACGTCGCCAACGTCTACCGCGAGCGCGTCGTGGCCCGCGGCTTCGGCTCCGGCGCCTGGGGCTGGGGCACCGCCTACGATCAGAAGGGCATCTGACCGGCCGCGCGCCGGATCGGACGATCCCTGCGGGGGCGGCGCAGGCCGCCCCCGATCTCATCAAGAACTGACGGTTCGCCCGGCGCGCAAGGCGCGTCCGGGGAAGGCTGGAGGCTGAGACATGCGGTTTGGGCGGAACGGCTCATGGGCGGGGGCGCTTGCGCTCGCGCTGGCGACGGCGGCGCTCTGGACGGCGCCGGAGGCTTCGGCGCAGAGTTCCGTGCGGCCGCCGTCGAACGCCGTCACCAACACGCCCTCGGAACCGGGCTCGGCGATCCCCTTCGACGGCCTGCCCACGGGCGGCGCCGACCCCGCCGAGCGCTACGAGGGCGCCCTTGCGCCGCGCGGCGCCGCCTCCGACAGCGAGATGTGGCGCGCCGTGCGCCAGGGCGAGACGTTCACCAGCCAGAAGGGCGGCGCCATGGGCGCGCGCCTGATCCAGACCGAGGCCGCGGGCTGGGACATCCTGCGCAACCGAGACCTGACGAAGTGGAGCCTGTGGGCCATGGGCGGGATCGTCGCCCTGCTGGCCGTCTTCTACCTCGTGCGCGGCAAGATCCGCGTCGACGCCGGCATGTCGGGCCGCGAGATCGAGCGCTTCAAGGCCATCGAGCGCTTCGGCCACTGGCTGCTCGCTGGCAGCTTCATCATTCTCGCGCTGAGCGGCCTCAACGTGCTCGTAGGGCGCGACCTCCTGCTGCCGCTGATCGGCAAGGAGGCGTTCACGACGCTGACCATCGCCGGCAAATGGGCGCACAACAACGTCGCCTGGGCGTTCATGCTCGCGCTCGCGATGACCTTCGTGCTGTGGGTCGCGCACAACATTCCCGGCAAGACCGACCTCAAGTGGATCGCCGTCGGCGGCGGCCTGCTTGTGAAGGGCGTCCATCCGCCGGCGCGCAAGTTCAACTTCGGCCAGAAGCTGATCTTCTGGTCGGTGATGATCCTCGGCGCCTCGGTCTCCGCCTCCGGCATCGCGCTGCTCTTCCCGTTCGAGACGGCGATGTTCGGCTCGACCTTCGCCAAGGTCCACGCGGTCGGCCTGGCGGAGCCGCTCGCCTCCCTCGGCGTGGTCGTGCCCACGAGCGTGACGCCGATGGCCGAGCAGCAGTTCGCGCTGGTCTGGCACGCGATCGTCGCCATCGCGATGATCGTCATCATCATCGCCCACATCTACATCGGCTCCATCGGGATGCAGGGCGCCTTCGCGGCGATGGGCTCCGGCTGGGTCGACGAGAACTGGGCCAAGGAGCACCACGGCCTCTGGGTCGAGGAGGAGCGCGAGAAGGCGCGGGAAGGCCGCGGCGCCCGGGGCGCGGCGGCGGGCGTTCCGGCGGAATGAGGCTGGCGGCCGCGGCGATCGCGCTGGCGCTCTCCGCCGGGGCCGCCGGCGCGGAGCTCGCCCGCCTCTCCGGCCATGGCGGCCCGATCCGCGACGTCGCGGCGACCGAGGGCGGCGCGCTCAGCGCAAGCTTCGACAACGCGGTCGGCGTGTGGCGGCTCGGGCCGGATGGGCCGCGCCTCGACCGCTGGCTCGACGGGCACGAGGCCGCGGTCAACCGGGTGATCCCGGCGCCGGGGGGGCGGGCCTTCTCGGTCGCCGACGACTTCACGGCGATCCTGTGGGACATCGAGACCGGCGCGGCGCTGCGGCGCTTCGAGGGGCACCGGGGCAAGGTCATGGGCGCCGCGATCTCGCCGGACGGGCGGCTCGCGGCGACCGCCTCCTGGGACGGGACGGCGGCGCTCTGGCCGCTCGACGGCGAAGGCGCGCCGCGCTGGATCGGCGCGCGGCTCGGCGCGCTGAACGACGTGGCCTTCTCCGGCGACGGACGCACGCTCTACCTCGCCTCCGGCGACGGGACGATCCGCGAGGTGGACGCCGCCTCGGGCGAGGTGACGCGCACGCTCGTCTCCCACGGCTTCGGCGTGAACCGCATCGCGCTGAACGAGGCCGCCGGGTGGCTCGCCTACGGCGCCGTCGACGGCGGCACCCGCGCCGTCGACCTCGTCACGGGCGAGACGCTGGCGGACCTGACGCTCGACCGCCGGCCGATCCTCGCGCTGGCGCTCAGCCCCGACGGCGAGACGCTCGCGGTGGGCGACGGCGACGGCTACATCATGCTGGTCGATGCGCGGGACTGGTCGATCGCGCGCGACTTCCGCGCCGCGGCGCGCGGGCCGGTCTGGGCGCTGGCCTTCACCGAAGACGGCGCGGCGATCATCGCCGGGGGCCTCGACGACGCCGCCGCGATCTGGCCGCTGGCGGCGGCGGGCGCGCCGCGCGAGGCGCTGGCCGCCGGCGCCGCGCCCCGCTTTCACCGCGACCCGGCGACGATGGGCAACGGCGAGCGGCAGTTCTTCCGGAAATGCTCGATCTGCCACAGCCTCGACGCCGACAGCGACCGGCGCGCCGGGCCGACGCTCAAGGGCGTCTTCGGGCGCCGGGCTGGCACGGTCGCCGGCTACGCCTATTCCGACGCGCTGGACGGCTCGCCCATCGTCTGGGACGAGACGACCATCGGCGCGCTGTTCGACGTCGGCCCCGAGGACTATGTTCCGGGTACGAAGATGCCGATGCAGCGCATCGTCGGCGCGCAGGACCGCGCCGACCTCATCGCCTTTCTGAAGGAGGCGACGCGGCCCTGACGGGCCCGCCGCCGCACGGATCGTAGAGCCTGGGAGATCGAACCGATGAAGGCCTTTATCGCCGCCTGCCTCGCCATGGCGCTCATCTCGGTCGGCGCCTGGGCGGGGCTCAACAGCCTCGACTGGTCGACGGCGGACAGGCTCGCGTCCGACAGCGTGCGCCTCGGCGAGTGAGCCGCGCGGCCGACGACCGCGGCCCGCCGTCGCCCTGATCGGCGTCGCCCTAGTCGGCGACGTCCTCGGGGCGCGGCGTGGCGGCGGTCATCTGCTGCTCGGCGTCGGCGGTGGGCTGGCTGGTGAAGCCGGCGAGGTCGCCGATGGGCTCGGCGTCGCGGGCGATCTCGACCGGGCTCAGGGCGTAGACCGTCACGAGCTCCGCCAGCGAGCGCAGCGCGTGCATGTGGATGCGCTCGTAGCCGTGGCTCGCGTCCACCCCGAAGGTCACCAGCGCGGTGCGGACGTCGGCGCCGGCCTCGATGGCGGAGGCGCTGTCGGAGCGGTAGGCGCGGAACACGTCCTTCTGATGGCGGATGTCGTGGTCGCGGCAGAGCTCCACCAGCTTGCGGGTGAGGTGGAAGTCGAACGGGCCGGTCTGGTCCGCCATCGCCACGGTCACGCCGAACTCGTCGGAGTTCTGGCCCGGCGCCGAGGTGCCGTTGTCCACCGCCACCATCGCCGCGATGTCGGGCAGCAGGATGGAGGCCGCGCCGTGGCCGACCTCCTCGGCGATGGTGAAGAGGAAGAACACGTCCACCGGCGGCGGCGGCGCGTCGCGCAGCGCCCGCAGCGCCGCCAGCATGACCGCCGCGCCGGCCTTGTTGTCGAGATGGCGCGAGACGATGAAGCCGTTGTCGAGAAACTCCGGCTGCGGGTCGATGGCGACGATGTCGCCGACCTCCACGCCGAGCCGGTCGAGGTCGTCGCGGTTGCGCGAGTAGGCGTCGATGCGCAGCTCGACATGGTCCCAGCCGACGGGCTGAGTGTCGATCTCGTCGTTGAAGGTGTGGCCGGAGGCCTTCAGCGGCAGGATGGTGCCGCGATAGCCGCCGCGCTCGGAGAAGATCGTCGCGCGGGCGCCCTCCGCGAAGCGGGCCGACCAGGTGCCGATCGGCACGAGGCTCACGCGCCCGTTCTCCTTGAGGTTCTTCACCTGCGCGCCGAGCGTGTCGAGGTGCGAGACGATGGCGCGGGCGCCGTGCGGCGAGGCGCCGGGCAGCTTCGCGCGGATCGCGCCGCGGCGCGTCAGGTCGTAGTGCAGGCCGATGCTGTCGAGCACGCCGCAGACATGGCGCACCACGGTGTCGGTGTAGCCGGTGGGCGAGGGGATCGCGAGCATGTCCTCCAGCCGCTCGCGCAGGTAGTCGGTGTCGATGGTCAGCCGGCCGGGCTCGACCGCGCTGGGCGGGGTGGGGCGCATGGGGCCTCCGTTTCTGGTTGCGGCGCGGCTCAGCGCCGGGGTGTCACCGGCAGCCGGTGCCGCGCCTGACGCGCGGCTTCCGGCATCGAGAGCGGAAACAGCAGGTCGATGAAGCGCTCTGCGGTCGGCTGCGGCTCATGGTTGGCGAGGCCGGGGCGTTCGTTGGCCTCGATGAACACATACTCCGCCTCGCGCGGCGATTTCACCATCAGATCGATTCCCGTGACGGGAATGTCGATGGCGCGCGCGGCGGCGATGGCGGCGTCGATGAGGGCGGGGTGCGTCTCGCCGGTGACGTCGTGGATGGTGCCGCCGGTGTGCAGGTTTGCGGTGCGGCGCACGGCGATCTCGG
>CAYGUQ010000382.1:0-4714 GCA_964352995.1 uncultured Rhodobacterales bacterium | reverse complement strand
CCGGCGCTGGCGGAGACCGGCTATCTCAAGACGCTCACCTTCAGGCTGCTCTGAGCCGATGCGGCTGGTGCTCGACGCCTGCGTGCTGTTTCCCGAGACCGCGCGCGCCGCGCTGCTGGCGCATGCCGGCGCCGGCGGCTTCGCGCCGCTCTGGTCGGGGCGCATCCTTGAGGAATGGGCGCGCGCCGCCGAGCGGGCGGCCGGCCCCGAGGCCGGGGCCGCGTCCCGCGCGCGCGCCGCGGTGATGAACGCCGACTGGCCCGAGGCGCAGGTGGAAGGATGGGAGGCGCACCTGGACGCCGCCGGCCTGCCCGACGTCGACGACGCGCATGTGCTGGCCGCCGCCGCCGCCGGCGCCGCCGACGGGATCGTGACCTTCAACATCCGCGACTTCCCGCTGCGGGTGATGGCCGCCCGCGGGCTCGCGCGCCTGCACCCCGACGACTTCCTGCGTCTGGAATGGACCCCCGGCGGGCCGCTCGACGCCGCGCTCGACGCGCTCGATCTGGGCGCGGCGCCGCGCGCCCGGCTCAAGCGCGCCGGCCTGCCGCGGCTGGCGAAGGCGAAGTTCGCGAAGGGCTAGGCGAGCGGGCGTTTCGGCGCGTCCCTGGGGATCGCGTCGATTCCGACTGTGCGCAACCGCGCCCCTCCGCCCGTCCCCTGAAGGAGCGGGAGTTTCCGCCCCGCCGCCGCGGGCTGCGCCCACGGCCTCGCCGCTTTTCGCGCGGCGTGGGCGCGCCGCAGGCAGCTCCCGCACCCTTGCCGCCGGCGAGGCATTTCTCGCAGGGACGCCCTCTCAGGCCCGCCCCGCCGTCGCCTCCCAGGCGGCGACGTTGGCCTCGATGGCGGCGACCCTCTCGTCCACCGGCGGATGGCTCGCCATCCACGCCGCGGGCTTCGGGCCGGGCATCATCTTCTCCAGCTTGCGGAACATCGCGATCTGCGGCGCATGGCCGAGCCCCGCCTTGAGCATCAGCGCCGTGGCGTAGCGGTCGGCCTCGAACTCGTCGCGCCGGCTCAGCCGCGCCATGAACAGCCCCGCGAGGAAGTTGGCGATGTAGAAGCCGATGATCGGCAGGAAGCGGTTCAGGATCAGCCCCAGCGCCATGCGGGCCGCGTTCTGCCCGGTCCAGTCGATCATGCGCCGGGTGTGATGGCCGAGCGCGACATGGCCGAGCTCGTGGGCGATGACGCTGGCGATCTCCTCGGCCCTGATGATGCCGAAGCGGTGCTTGTCGACCAGCGCGCTGGTGACGAAGATGCGCCCGTCGGGCGTCGCGAGCCCGTTGACCACAGGCATTTCAAGCACTTCGGCCTTGAGGTCGGGCAGGTCCACGCAGGCGCCGAGGCGGCGCACCATCTCGTTCAGGGCCGGGTCGTCGAGCGGCCGGCCCTTCTCGTCGAACATCTGCTTCATGCGCCAGAGGCTCACGCGCCACTGGATGAGGCCGACGGCGACGGCGGCGAGGATGAGGGCGATCAGTCCGGCCATGGGGCGCAAGCTCTCCTGTCTTCGCCTCGCCATGTAGGCGCGCGGGGCGCGCGCGTCACCTCGGCCGCGGCGCCGGCGCGACGACGATGCGCGACCATGGCCGCCACCTCTCCAGCAGCCGCAGCAGGTCCGGCCGCCGCAGCGCCACGCAGCCCGCGGTGGGCCGCCCGACGCTGCGCCCCGGCCCCCGCAGCAGGTGCAGGAAGATCGCCGATCCGGCGCCGGGAACGCCGGCCGCGTTATGGTCCGTCGCGGCGACGACGTCATAGAGCCGGTCCCCCCGCCGCATCCGCTCCGCCGAGAAGGCCGAGGGCAGGCGCACGGCGCGGTTGTAGCGCGGGCAGGCGGGATCGTCGCTCCAGCCAAGCCGCGGCCCGATGGCGCCGGGGCGCGCAAGTCCCTGCAATCCCGAGGCGCGCCGCGCCGCGAAGCCTTTGAGGCGAGGCGGGGGCGACCGGTCGGCGCGGAAGAAAAGCGCCGTCAGCCGCCAGACGCCGACCGGCGTGGCGCCGTCGCCCTCGCGCTTGTCGGCGCGCACGCCGCCGCGGCCGATCCGCGCCGCCATGCGACGCCCCCCGAACCGCGCCCCCCAGCGCGTGACGGCGAGGTCGTCGCGACGGGCGCGCGGGGTCACGTCCAGTCCGGCCCGCAGGGTCGCGCCGCGCCGGTCACAGCAGATGCCCGCTCTTGGCCGCCTTCACCGCCAGATAGCGCGTGTTGTGCGGGTTGACGCCGACGCGCAGCGGCACCCGCTCGGCGACGCCGACGCCCGCCGCCGCCATCGCGGCCACCTTGCCGGGATTGTTGGTCATCAGCCGGACGGAAGAAAAGCCGAGCGATTTCAGGATCTCGGCGCCGATGCGGAAGTCGCGCTCGTCGTCCTCGAAGCCCAGCCGGTGATTGGCCTCCACCGTGTCGAAGCCGGCGTCCTGCAGCGCGTAGGCGCGCATCTTGTTGGCGAGCCCGATGCCGCGCCCCTCCTGGTTGAGGTAGAGCAGCACGCCCGCGCCCTCCGCCCCGATCTGCGCCAGCGCGGCGCGAAGCTGCGGGCCGCAGTCGCATTTCAGGCTGCCGATGAGGTCTCCCGTGAAGCAGGCGGAGTGCAGCCGCGAGAGCACCGGCTCGCCGCGCGGCGGCTGGCCGATCTCGATGGCGTAATGCTCCTCGGCGCCGTCCGCAGGGCGAAACACGTGGACGCGCGCGTCTTCCGAGACCTCCAGCGGCACCCGCGCCACCGAGACCGCGGAGAGCCGCGCCGCGGCGTCGTCCGACAGCGCCATGTCCTGCAGCCGCGCCAGCGTCAGGCCCATCGACGCGGCCGCAGCGGCGGCGTCCGGCACGGAGACGACCAGCGCCGCCGGCAGCAGGCGCGCCTGTTTGACGAGCCGCAGCGCGAGGCGGTGCGCCGCCGCGTCGCCGCCACGGCGCGTGGCGAAGGGGCCGACCATCGGGTCGCTCAGCGCCCGCGACGGGTCGACGGCGGCCCGGATGCGCGCCGGCGTCGTCTCCGCGTCCACCGCGATCCGCGCGAGGTCGCCGTCATAGGCCCGCGCCTTGAGGGTTCCGGCGCGCCGATCCGAGATCGCGAGATCGACCTCGCCGAGCGCGCGCATCGCGTCCAGCCGCTCCGGCGTGACCAGCTCGGCGGCCATGACCACCGCCGCCGCGCCGCCGGCGTCCACGCACACCGGGGCGCCGATGCGCAGGTCGGCCCGCGCGCGCGCGATCATTTCGGGGGCTGAGAGGCTCAGGCTCATGCGGCGGTATCTCGCATCTGGAGGGGGCGCCGGCAAGCGCGCCCGGGGCGGAAACAGGCGGCCCGCGCCGCCCCCGCTGAAACAATAGGGCTCCTGCGCGCAAGGTTGCGTGAGCGATCGCAACATTTGTTGCGGAGGCGACGACCTTTGGGAATGTGTCTCGCGATGCAGCCACGGGAGGGACGACATGCCTGCGCTCAAGAAAATACTGCTGGTGGACGACGACGAGGACCTTCGCGGCGCTCTCGCCGACCAGTTCGTCCTGACCGAGGAGTTCGACGTCTTCGAGGCCGGCGACGGCGCCGAGGGCCTGGAGCGCGCCAAGGGGGAACCGCACGATCTCGTGATTCTGGACGTCGGCCTGCCGGACATGGACGGCCGCGAGGTGTGCCGGCTGATGCGCAAGGCGGGCGTCCGGTGCCCGATCGTCATGCTCACCGGCCATGACAGCGACAGCGACGAGATTCTCGGTCTCGACGCCGGCGCGAACGACTACGTCACGAAACCCTTCAAGTTCGCCGTGCTGCTCGCGCGCGTCCGCGCCATGCTGCGCACCCATGAGGCCAGCGAGGACGCCACCTTCGCCGTCGGCCCCTACAGCTTCCGGCCCGGCCAGAAGATGCTGCTCGACGAGGCGGGCCGCAAGATCCGCCTCACGGAGAAGGAGACGAGCATCCTGCGTTTTCTCTATCGCAACAAGGACGCCAGCGTCGGCCGCGAGGTGCTGCTGCATGAGGTCTGGGGCTACAACGCCGGCGTCACCACGCACACGCTTGAAACCCATGTCTACCGCCTGCGTCAGAAGATCGAGCCCGATCCGTCCCAGACGCAGCTGCTGCTCACCGAGCCGGGGGGCTATCGCCTCGCGCCGTGATCCTGCGACGCGCAGGCGAGCGGACCGGCGCGAGGGCGCAGGCGGCCTTGACGCGCCGGGCGCCGGTCCCATTTCAGCAATAGTCGGATGACGCCACCCCTCGGGCGCATCCGGCGACCGGCCATGTGGCGGCCGGCCTAGCCGAAAGGCGGACGCCCGACGCGCCCCTCACGTCGGGCGTCTTCTTGTCCGGAACGCGCCGCTTGTCCAGAGAGCGCGGCGGGGGATAGACGGCATTTTAACCAAAAGCGGCTAATCATCCGCGGCCCCTCTCGTCAGCCAGGAGAACGCCATGACCTTCGACGTCGATGACGTGGCCCGCCGCCTCGCCTTCGCGCTCCGCCGGTTCACCGGGGCCGACCTGCCGCCGTCTCCGGGCGGCTACGCCGACGCCAAGGCGCGCGCGGTGACGCAGTATGCGGCGCTGATCGCCGACGCCTACGCCGCCGGCGCGCTGACCGAGACCGAGATGCGCCGGGAGATCGACGAGATCGAGAACATGACGCGGCGCTACGCCGGCACGCTGCGCGGCCTCGGCGGCGGCCACGGCCGTCTCTGTCGTCTTCGGCGCGCTGCGCGCCGGCGAGGCTG
>CAYGUQ010000381.1:3214-4727 GCA_964352995.1 uncultured Rhodobacterales bacterium | reverse complement strand
GCTCGGGGCCGCCGCCGCAGCATCGGCGGCGGATCGGGCGGCGGGAGCGGACGATGAGCGGGCGGGTCTTGGCGGTCGGCGTGGCGGGTCTCGGCGCAGCGGGCGGCGCGGTGGCGGCGCGCCTGCTGGCCGGCGCCGCAGGGCTGCGGCTCGGGGCGGTGAGCGTGCGCGACGAGGCGAAGGCCCGCGCCGCGCTGCCGGGCTTCGAGGGGCCTTTCCTCGCGCCCGACGCCCTGCACGAGGTCTGCGACGTCGTCGTCGAGTGCCTGCCGCCGGCGCTCTTCCGCGCCGTCGCCGAGCCGACGCTGACGGCCGGGCGGATCTTCATGCCGCTCAGCGTCGGCCAGCTGCTCGCCAACTGGGACCTCGTGGCGCTGGCCGAGGCCCATGGCGGCCGCATCGTCGCGCCCACCGGCGCGCTGCTCGGCTTCGACGCCGTGCGCGCCGCGGCCGAAGGCGAGGTGCGCTCGGTGACGATGGTCACGCGCAAGCCGCCGGGCGGGCTGGCCGGCGCGCCATGGCTGGCGCGCAACGGCATCGACATCGACGGACTGACGGCGCCGCTGCGCGTCTATCAGGGCTCCGTGCGGGAGGGGGCGCTGGGCTTTCCCGCCAACCTCAACGTCGCCGCCGCGCTCAGCCTCGCCGGGATCGGGCCGGACCGCACGACGCTGGAGGTCTGGGCCGACCCGACCGTCGACCGCAACACCCACACGATCACGGTGGAGGCCGACAGCGCGCGCTTCGCCATGACCATCGAGAACGTCCCCAGCGCCGGCAACCCGCGCACCGGCCGCATCACCGCGCTCAGCGTGATCGCGGCCCTCAGGAGCCTCGTCTCGCCCCTGCGCGTGGGCAGCTGAGAACGACCGCGGCTGCGCGCCGCCCGAATTTTCCGTTCGACCGTCGCCGCTTTGCTCGCAGGGCGCGGCTGGCGTCCTGCGCGGCCGTCTTGCGGCCGTTCCCAAAGGCGAATGCGCCTCGATAGCCTCCTGCTCGCCCCTGGCGACCGCGGGATGGCTGTCGTCGCCACATGCTCTGGCGCCGCTGCCGAGCCCTCGATAGGGCGGATGCGCAAGGAGATGTGGAGCCAGTCCGAGATGGGCGGGTCCGCCGCGCCGAGTTCTCTCGCGTGTCGGCGCGCCGGCACGGCGCGCTCCTACAGCGCCGTCTCCTGCCCGCCGCGACGGCGCCGCGGCCCACGGCGAGGCTCTCGTCATTCAAGCTGATAGGCGCGGCGAAGCGACGACGATCGCCGCCATCGGGTTCGATCGCGCCAACTGCGATCTCCAGCCCGCGCGGCCGCGCCGGATCGGCGCTGCGCACGAATGTCGCGTCGAGCTGGAGGATGGCGTGCGCCGCTCCCGACGCGTCGCCTCTGGTCTCCACCGCCGTGATGTCACCAGCGACACGGGACATCGTTCGATGCGCGGTCGCCAGACCGACGCCGGCTGCGGCTGGATACAGCTCTTCGATCGGCGCCATGGCGGCCGCACAACTCATCCCGGCCGCA
>CAYGUQ010000381.1:0-3114 GCA_964352995.1 uncultured Rhodobacterales bacterium | reverse complement strand
TGGATACAGCTCTTCGATCGGCGCCATGGCGGCCGCACAACTCATCCCGGCCGCAGCCGGGGCGCGCGCAGGGCTGCCGCGCCGAAGAGTGTCTGCAGTACGCGCCGGCGATGATCCCCGATCGGGAGCGGCGAACGCCGCGCAGCCTCGGCCAGCGCCGCTTCCTGGAGGCCGACGATCTCCGTCTGCGGCCCGGCCTTCGCAATACCGAGCATCGAAAGCTCCGTCGGGGCCGCAATCTCGCCGATGTCGACGACGTCCAACGACCGTCCGTCTTCGCTCTCGATCCGCTCGATCAGACGCAGCGACCAACTCACGCCAATCCCTTTCGGAACGGGGGAGACCGAGCAGCCGTCTACGCCGAGCCTCCAAAGTCGGAAGGGGCCCATCGGCTTCGGCGACGTCCGGCCTATCTCGCCGCAGCCCGCCGCGCCCACCTGTGCGACGCGTCGACGATCTGGCCGGGATGCCCCGCCTTGAAGGCGCGGGAACGGCGGTGCGGCGGGTCTTCGAGATCGTCACCGGCGACGACGTCGGGGCGGTGACCGGGGTCGAGACCGGCGCGGACGTCATCGACACGGCGATGCTGACTTCAAGCCTCGGCCAGACCGAGGCGCCGCACTTCGCCACCCACGGCCTGCCGCCGCTCTCGAGCCAGCGCCTGCCGGCGCCGTCGCTCGCGACGTCGTTCGGCGACACCGGCCGCGACGCGGCGAGCGCGGCGCCGTTCGCCGCGCCCGTTCAGTAGCGGAGCCGGCGCGCCGGTCAGCCCAGCAGCGCCTCGATGCGGATCGGGAAGCGCCGGGCGCGGACGCCCGTGGCGTGCCAGATCGCGTTGGCGATCGCCCCCGCGGCGCCGGTGATCCCCAGCTCGCCCACGCCCTTCACGCCCAGCGGATTGACGTGCGCGTCCGCCTCGTCGACCAGCGCGACGTCGAGCGCCGGAATGTCGGCGTGCGCCGGCACGTGGTAGCCCGCGAGGTCGGCGTTGATCACCCGGCCGCTGACCCGGTCGTGCTCGGCCTCCTCGTGAAGCGCGAAGGACAGGCCCCAGATCATGCCGCCTTCGAGCTGGCTGCGCGCCAGCAGCGGGTTGACGATGCGCCCCGCCGCGAAGGCCCCGACCATGCGCGTCACGCGGATCTGGCAGAGGTCGGGGTCGACCGCCACCTCCGCGAACACCGCGCCATGCGCGAACATGGCGTAGGCCTCGGCGGCGGAGGGCGGCCGCGAGGCCTCGCCGTCGCCGACCACCTCGGACAGGCCCGCCCGGCTCAGGATCTCGCCGTAGCTCTCCGAGCGGCTGTCGTCGTCGCGTCGATGCAGCCTGCCGTCCCGGGCGACGAAGCCCGCGTTGTCGGCGCCGAAGAGCGGCGAGGCCGGGTCGGCGGCGGCGATCTCGAAGAGCTTCGCGAGCGCGTCGCCGCCGGCGGCGTGCAGCGCCGAACCGGCCGTCGCGGTGTGGCCCGATCCCCCGGCGATCCCGCCGTCGGGCAGGTCCGAGGCGCCGGAGCGCAGGACGATCCGCCCGGCGTCGAGGCCCACCCCGTCCGCCGCGATCTGCGCCAGAGCCGTCCATGCGCCCTGGCCCATGTCGACGCCGGCGATGTCGAGCGCGGCTCCGCCGTCTCGCCGGATCGTCGCGCGCGCCTTCGCGGCGAACATCGTCGCGGGGAACTGCGCCGTGCCCATGCCCCAGCCGAGCAGCCGGCCCTGCGCGTCGCGCATCCGCCGCGGCTCCAGCGGCCGCCCCTCCCAGCCGAAGCGCCGGGCGCCCTCGGCGTAGCACTGGCGCAGCGCCTTGGAGGAGAACGGCAGGCCGCTGGCGGGGTCGGTCTCGGCGTAGTTGAGCAGGCGGAACGCCAGCGGGTCGAGCCCGGCGGCGAGCGCGGCCTCGTCGACGGCGCATTCCAGCGCCGCGGAGCCGGACGCCTCGCCCGGCGCGCGCATCGCCATCGGCGTGCCGACGTCTGCCCGCACGCCGCCGTGTGAGACGGCGATGGCGGGCGAAGCGTAGAGGTTGCGCGAGGCGCCGGCGGCGGGTTCGACGAACTCGTCGAAGCTCGACGTCACGCCGTCGGAACGGTGATCGAGCGCGGTGAGCCTCCCCTCGGCGTCGAGCCCCAGCCGCAGCGTCTGCCGCGTCGCGCCGCGATGACCGACGGGGCCGAACATCTGGTCGCGGCGCAGCGCGAGCTTCACGGGCCGGCCCAGCTTCCGCGCCGCGAGAATGGCGAGGACATAGGCGCCGGTCACCAGCGCCTTGGAGCCGAAGCCGCCGCCGATGAAGGGCGTCCGGATCAGGACGTTCTCGGGCGGGACGCCGAAGAAGGCGGCGAACATCGCCCGGCCCAGCACCGGCGCCTGATGGGGCATGTCGAGGACGAGGCGGTCGCCGTCCCACTGCGCGACCACGGCGTGCGGCTCCATCGCGTTGTGGTACTGGGGCGGCGTCTCATAGCGCGCCTCGACGCTGCGCGCCGCCGTCGCCAGACCGGCCGCGACGTCGCCGCGCGAGAACTGCGGCGGGGAGCCGATGCCGACCGTCTCGGGCGCATAGGCCTCGCCGCCCTCGAAGCCGAGGCGCGGGGCCTCGGCCTCGTAGCGCGGCGCCAGCAGCCGCGCGCCCTCGGCGGCGGCCTCCGGCGTCTCGGCCGCGACGAGCGCGATCGGCTGGCCGGCGTAGCGCACGCCGTCGTCCTGCAGCGCCTCGAACCGGAAGCTGAAGCGGTGCGGCTTGTCGTCGGGGTTCGCGGCGAGCGCGGGCCGGTTCGCCGGCGTCATGACGTCCAGAACGCCCGGATGCGCCAGCGCCGCCGCCACGTCGAGAAAGCTCACGCGGCCGCGCGCGACCGTGCTGGTGGCGACGACGGCGTGCGCGAGGCCCTCGGGGCGGTTGTCGGCGGCGAAGGCGGCGGCGCCGGTGACCTTGGCCACCCCGTCGCGCCGCGTCATGGGCTGGCCGCCGTTCGATCCGAACCGCGTCGGCGGGGAGATGGAGGCGAAATCGTCAGGCATGGGCGGGCGCTCCGATGTCGGCGAAGGGCGAGGCGGGAAGGGCCGGCATGCGCTCGGGCGCGCCCGCCGCAGCGAGGGCGAGGGCGCGGGCGACGG
>CAYGUQ010000380.1:0-4727 GCA_964352995.1 uncultured Rhodobacterales bacterium | reverse complement strand
CCCAGCCGTCGGCTTCGGCGCGGACGAGCAGGGCGGCGCCGAGCGCGCCGCCGACATGGGCGCGGCGCTCGCTCCAGTCGAGGCAACGCGGCGCAAGGCGGCGACGGGCGCCGCGCGCGGCCGCGACGTCCACCCCGGCGCCGGCCAGCGCCGCCGCGCCGGCCGGCGTGATCGAGAAATCGTCCTCCTGCGGGGCGAGCCAGTCGAGCGCCACGAACCGCTCCGCCAGCGCCACGGCGACGGTTCCGGCGAGGTGGTCGTAGCAGCTCCGGCACCAGCGCATCCGCGCCTCCCGCGGGCCGGGCAGGCGCTTCGGTCGGGCGGCCGGGGCGAGGGCGGCCAGCGCGTCGAGCGCGTCCGCCGCTTCCGGCGAGGCGAGGCGGAAATAGCGATGCCGGCCCTGCTTCTCCACCGCCAGCAGCCCGCCGGCGACCAGCCGCGCGAGATGCGAGGAGGCGGTGGCCGGCGTCACGCCGCCGACGTCGGCGAGCTCGCCCGCCGTGTGGGCGCGGCCGTCCATGAGGCTTGAGAGCATCCGCGCGCGGGCGGGCTCGCCGATCAGGGCGGCGATCTCGGCGATGTCGGGGCCGTCGGTCATGCTTCGACGCTAGCCGAAACATTGCGGGCGGTGAAGCGGCTACGGTTCGGGCGTCATCGAACCATGATGGAGACGCCCCCATGTTCCACCGCATCGCCTTCGGCTTCCGGCCGCGCGTCGCCGCCTTGCAGGCCGTCGAACCGTTCCGTCGCCTGCGCGCGGCGCTCGCGCGCCGCGCCGCGGTCGCGCGCGAGCGACAGGCGCTCGCCGCACTCGATTCGCGGCTGCTGCGCGACGTCGGGCTCGGCGAGGCGGAGGCGCGGCGCGAGGCGGCGAAGGGGTGGCGGGCGCCGCCCGCGCGCCGCTGACGACGCGCCCGCCAGGGCCGCAAGGGGCGCGCGACCTACCCGAACGGGTGGCGTTAACTTCCCGTAAACCCTTGTCGGCGCGGCGCTTCCGCGCACTGCGCGCGGGCGCGGAACAGTGTAGCTTACCGCCTGCGACAGTTTTCCGGAGAGACCCGCGCCATGGCCGACATCGTGTTCACCCTCGACGGCAAGCCGGTCGTCGCGAAGCCTGGCGAGACGATCTGGGAGGTTGCGAAGCGCGAGGGGACGACGCTCCCGCACCTCTGCCACAAGGACGCCACCGGCTATCGGCCCGACGGCAACTGCCGCGCCTGCGTCGTGGAGATCGAGGGCGAGCGCGTGCTGGCGGCCTCCTGCATCCGCACGCCGTCCTCGGGCATGAAGGTCAACACCGCCGGCGAGCGGCCCGAAGCGGCGCGCCGGATGGTTGTGGAGCTGCTCGCCGCCGACCAGCCCCCGCGCGAGGCGGCGCACGACAAGTCGGCGCATTTCTGGGACATGGCCGAGGCGACCGGCGTCTCTGAGAGCCGCTTCCCGAGGCTGGAGCGCGCGCGCGTGCCGCTGCTGGACGGCAGCCATGTCGCCATGCGCGTCAACCTCGACGCCTGCATCCAGTGCAACCTCTGTGTGCGAGCCTGCGGCGAAGTGCAGGTCAACGAGGTGATCGGCATGGCCGGCCGCGGCCATGACGCCAAGATCGTGTTCGACTTCGACGACCCGATGGGCGAGAGCACCTGCGTCGCCTGCGGCGAGTGCGTGCAGGCCTGCCCGACCGGCGCGCTGATGCCGGCCGCGGCGGTCGACGAGGCCGAGGTCGGCGACAGCAAGGCCTTCGACCGCGAGGTGCGCTCGGTCTGCCCCTATTGCGGCGTCGGCTGCCAGCTCTCCTTCAAGATCAAGGACGAGAAGATCGCCTGGGTCGAGGGCGTCGAGGGGCCGGCCAACGAATCGCGGCTGTGCGTGAAGGGCCGCTTCGGCTTCGACTACATCCACCACCCCCATCGCCTCACCAAGCCGCTGATCCGCCGCGAGGACGCGCCGCCCAAGGGGCTCAACGTCGACCCGGCGAACCCGCTCGGCCATTTCCGCGAGGCGAGCTGGGAGGAGGCCATCGCGGCGGCGGCCGGCAAGTTCGGCGCGCTGAAGGAGCGCTGGGGCGGGCGCGCGGTGGCGGGCTTCGGCTCGGCCAAGTGCTCCAACGAGGAGGCGTATCTGTTCCAGAAGCTGATCCGCCAGGGCTTCGGGCACAACAACGTCGACCACTGCACGCGGCTCTGCCACGCCTCGTCCGTGGCGGCGCTGATCGAGAACGTCGGCTCCGGCGCCGTGACGGCGACCTTCAACGAGATCGAGAACGCCGACGTCGCCATCGTGATCGGGGCCAATCCGACCGAGAACCACCCCGTCGCCGCGACCTACTTCAAGCAGTTCGCCAAGCGCGGCGGCAAGCTGATCGTGATGGACCCGCGTGCGCAGGCGTTGCGCCGGCAGGCCAGCCACATGCTGCAGTTCCGCCCCGGCACCGACGTCGCCCTGCTGAACGCGGTGATGAACGTGATCGTGGAGGAGAAGCTCTACGACCGCCAGTACGTCGAGGGCTTCACCGAGGGCTTCTTCGAGTTCCGCGACCATATCAAGGGCTTCCCGCCGGAGAAGATGGCAGACCTCTGCGGCATCGACGCCGAGACGATCCGCGACGTCGCGCGCACCTTCGCGCGGGCCGAGCGCGGCATGATCTTCTGGGGGATGGGCGTCAGCCAGCACATCCACGGCACCGACAACGCGCGCTGCCTGATCTCGCTGGCGCTGCTCTGCGGCCATGTCGGGCGGCCCGGCACCGGGCTGCACCCGCTGCGCGGCCAGAACAACGTGCAGGGCGCGTCGGACGCCGGGCTCATCCCGCAGATGATGCCCGACTACCACCCCGTCGCCGACGCCGAGGTGCGCGACCTCTTCCGCCACATCTGGGACGGCGCCGAGATCAGCCCCGAGCCGGGGCTGACGGTGGTGGAGATCATGGACGGCATCTACCGCGGGCAGATCCGCGGCCTCTACGTCATGGGCGAGAACCCTGCGATGTCGGACCCCGACGTCGAGCACGCCCGCAAGGCGCTGGCGCGGCTGGAGCACCTCGTCGTGCAGGACGTGTTCCTGACCGAGACCGCCAACTTCGCCGACGTCATCCTGCCCGCGAGCGCGTGGCCGGAGAAGACCGGCACCGCCACCAACACCAACCGTCAGGTGCAGATGGGCCGCAAGGCGCTGAACCCGCCGGGCGAGGCGCGGGCGGACTGGCGCATCGTCATCGACATGGCCAACGCCATGGGGCTGGACTGGGACTACGACCACCCCCGCGAGGTGTTCGCGGAGATGAAGATGTCGATGCGCAGCCTCCACCACATCACCTGGAAGCGGCTGGAACAGGAGAACGCGGTGATGTACCCGTGCCTCGGCGCCGAGGACCCCGGCCAGCCGGTCGTGTTCGGCGACGGCTTCCCGCGCCGCGCGGGCCGGGCGAAGTTCACGCCGGCGCGCGTGACGCCCCCGGCCGAGGCGCCGGACGCCGCCTATCCGATGATCCTCACGACCGGGCGGCAACTCGAGCACTGGCACACCGGCTCGATGACGCGGCGCGCGACGGTGCTCGACGCGGTGGAGCCGGAGGCGAACGCCTCGCTGCACCCCTCGACGCTGCGCAGGATGGGCGTGAAGCCGGGCGACATGATCCGCATCGAGACGCGGCGCGGCGCCATCGAGATCATGGCGCGGGAGGACCGCGCGGTCTCGCCCGACATGGTGTTCCTGCCCTTCGCCTATGTCGAGGCGGCCGCCAACGTGCTGACCAACCCGCAGCTCGACCCGTGGGGCAAGATCCCGGAGTTCAAGTTCTCCGCCTGCCGCGTGGCGCCGGTGGGCGAGCGGATCGCGGCGGAGTAGCGCGCGCCGTTCAGGCCGCCACGGGCGGAATGGCGAGCTTCGGCGAGGCGTCCCGCGCGCTCACCAGCTCCCAGCGGGACTGGAGGGTGAGCTGGAAGTTCGGCGTCGTGCGGAAGGCGGCGGCGAGGCGCAGCGGCGTGTCGCCGGTGACGCCGCGCCGCCCGGCGACGATGGCGCTGACGCGGTTGGGCGGCACGCCGTTGTGGCGGGCGAGCGCGTTGGCGCTGAGGTTGAAGGGGACGATGAACTCCTCCTTTAGCACCTCGCCGCGGTGGACGGGGGCGAGGCGGTTGTCGGGGGGGGCCTCAGTTTCAATCAGCAAACTTGCCATTGCAGGAGCCCCCGTAAAGTTAATGGGTTAATCTTTTACGCAGATAATAAATTTATTGGAATACATTGAATCTATGCTTTTGATCTCTCAATTCAAATATTGTTTTCGCCGATCTTATTGAAAGAAAGAAATTGAGCAGTGCTGCTTGGTTCACCCGGTCTTCGACGCTGAGGCGAGGCATGTTTGAGCCATCCTTAAACGTAAAGTAGAAAAAAACTGACAAAGCGCTGCCGATGATCCAGACAAAATCTAGATATCGATGAAGGTTTTCGCTTTGAAACAAGTTCTCATAGATGAATTGAGTGATCGCAATAACAGCCACAGTTCCAAACACCATTAAAATAATAAAAGACGATAGAAGAAGGAGAATGTGGACTTTTTCTGCATTTTCGAACCCTTTTGTGATGAGAAAAAGTAAAATAGAGTATCCAGCATACATGGCTGCTGCAAATATGGCTGATGAAAAAAGTGGCTTGAGATTCATCATGGAGCCGCCAGCTCAATCATCCCCCCGTAACGCTCATATGCCGCCCCACGCTGCCAAAATCCCCCT
>CAYGUQ010000379.1:680-4729 GCA_964352995.1 uncultured Rhodobacterales bacterium | reverse complement strand
TCTTGGTTGAAGGCCTTGCGCGGGCCGGATGGACGGTGCCGGTGCCCGACGCGACGATGTTCGTTTGGGCGCCGTTACCGCCGAAGTTTGCCGATACCGGAACACTGGAATTCTCAAAGCTGCTGTTGGAAAAAGCCGAGGTCGCGGTCGCGCCCGGCGTCGGCTTCGGCGAGTACGGCGAGGGCTTCGTGCGCATCGGCCTCGTGGAGAACGAACAGCGCATCAGGCAGGCGGCGCGCGGCGTGAAGCGCCTGCTCGCCAACGCCGACGCCATCCTCGCCCGCTACGACCAGAAGCAGAAGGCCGCCGAGTAGCGATGCTCACGGCGCTCGCAGACCGCTTCGAGATATTCGACTGGCGCAACGCAGGGGCGATACTGGAGAATGTTCACGTCGCCGAGGCGCGCGACATCTTCGACGTGCTATCCGACTTCGCCTTGCGCCACAGCGACCTCGCCGTCGGCGGGGGCAACAAATCGAGGATCGCCTCCTTCATCGATCGCGGGCTCTACGCGAAAGGGTGGCAAGAGCGGGCTTTCGACACGCGCATCGTCGTGGACGGGGTGGAGACGCCGTCGCCGACGCACAGCATTGACTGCTTCAGAGGAAAAGTTGCGCTTGAGGTCGAATGGAACAATAAGGATCCATTCTTCGATCGCGACCTGAACAACTTTCGTTTGCTCTATGATCTGCGGATCGCCGATGTCGGCGTGATCGTCACGCGCGCCACATCGCTTGAGAAGGTGTTGTATGAAGTTGGCCGAGCCAAGACCACATATGGTAAGGCAACGACTCACACCGAGAAGCTCTACCCGAAGATCAAGGGAGGCGGGGCCGGCGGTTGCCCGGTGCTGGTCATAGGAATAACGGAGCGGGCCTATGTCGACGACCGAGCTTGACGCCACGATCGCCGACTTCCGCGCGCGGCTGGCCGGCCGACGTTTTCGCACCGTGCTCGCCGATCCGCCGTGGCGCTTCGTGAACCGCACCGGGAAAATGGCGCCTGAGCACCGTAGACTCGCCCGCTACGCCACCATGAGCACGGCGGAGATCTGCGCCCTCCCGGTGGCGGAGGCAGTCGACGAGCCGGCGCATCTGTACCTCTGGACGCCGAACGCCCTATTGCCTGAAGCGCTGCAGGTGATGAGCGCCTGGGGGTTCAGCTACAAGACCAATCTGATTTGGCGCAAGATCCGAAAGGACGGCGGATCGGACGGGCGCGGCGTAGGGTTTTACTTCCGCAACGTGACCGAGATGATTCTCTTCGGCGTGAGAGGCAAGAAGGCCCGGACGTTGGCGCCGGGGCGTCGGCAGGTGAACTATCTGGAGTCGCGCAAGCAGGAGCACTCCCGCAAACCGGACGATCAGTACGCGCTGATAGAGGCCTGCTCGCCCGGCCCGGCGCTGGAGCTGTTCGCTCGGGGCGCGCGCGATGGCTGGACCTATTGGGGCAATCAGGCCAGCGAGGCGTACGCGCCCGACTGGCCGACTTACGCCTACAATTCAACTCTGAAGGCCGCCGAATGACCCAACCTCTCCGCGTCGGCCTCGCCGGCCTCGGCACCGTCGGCGCAGGCGTCGCGCGCCTGTTGCGCGACAACGCCGACCTCATCGCGCAGCGGGCCGGGCGGCCCATCGCGGTGGCCGCCGTCTCGGCGCGCAACCGCGGACTGGAGCGCGGCGTCGATCTGTCCGCGGCGGCGTGGGAGGACGACCCCGTGGCGCTGGCGGCGCGGGCGGATCTCGACGTGGTGGTCGAGGCGATGGGCGGCTCCGACGGGCCGGCGCTGGCGACCGTGCAGGCCGCCGTCTCGGCGGGGCGGCACGTGGTGACCGCCAACAAGGCCCTGCTCGCCTGGCACGGCGCGACGCTGGCCGCGGCCGCCGAGGCCGCCGGCGTCGCCCTGCGCTTCGAGGCCGCCGTCGCCGGCGGCGTGCCGATCGTGAAGGGGCTGTCGGAGGGCCTCGCCGCCAACCGCGTCTCGCGCCTCTACGGCGTGCTGAACGGCACCTGCAACTACATCCTGACCGAGATGGCGCGCTCTGGGCGCGACTACGCGCCGGTGCTGGCCGAGGCGCAGGCCAAGGGCTACGCCGAGGCCGACCCCAGCTTCGACGTCGGCGGCGTCGACGCCGCCCACAAGCTTGCGCTGCTGGCGAGCCTCGCCTTCGGCGTGGCGCCGGATTTCGGCTCGGTCTCCGTCGAGGGCATCGACGCGGTGTCGCTCGCCGACATCGCCCACGCCGACGCGCTGGGCTACCGCGTGAAGCTGCTCGGCGTCGCCCGGCGCTCGGAGACGGCGGGCGGCGCGACGGTGGAGCGCGCCGTGCGCCCCTGCCTCGTGCGCGCCGACAGCGCCATCGGACAGCTCGACGGCGTCACCAACGCCGTGGTGGTGGAGGGCGACTTCGTCGGGCAGTGCGTGTTCGAAGGCCCCGGCGCCGGCGCCGGACCGACCGCATCCGCCATCGTGGCCGATCTGATCGACATCGCCCGCGGCGCAGCCGGCCCCGCCTTCGGCGTTCCCGCGGCGAGCCTCTTCCAGCCGGTCTCGGGCGCGCTGCGCCCCGCCGAGCACTATGTGCGCCTCTCGCTCGACGACAGGCCCGGCGCGCTGGCCGAGATCGCCGCGGATCTCGGCGTCGAGGGCGTCTCGATCCGCGCCATGAATCAGCCCGATCATGCCGGCGAGGGCGGCGCGACGGTGCTGATCGTGACCCACGCCTGCCAGCGCGAGGTGCTTGACCGGGCGCTGGCGCGCGTCGCGGCGCGGCCGGTGAGCCTCGCCGCGCCCGTCGCCTTCCGCATCGAGGACGTCTGAGCCGCGCGCTTGCGCCGGGCCGTCCGCCCGGCCTAGATGCGCACGCCGCCACAGCAACAGCCCGGAGTGACCCAGCCATGACAGACGCCAGCGCGTTCGACTTCAAGGACCGCATGCTCTCGCTGGGCCTCGCCCGTGTGTCGGAGGCCGCGGCCATCGCCTCGGCGAAGCTGATCGGCCGGGGCGACGAGAAGGCCGCCGACCAGGCGGCCGTCGACGCCATGCGCACCCAGCTCAACCTGCTCGACATCCGCGGCACCGTGGTGATCGGCGAGGGCGAGCGCGACGAGGCGCCGATGCTCTACATCGGCGAGGAGGTCGGTTCCGGCGAGGGGCCGGAAGTCGACATCGCGCTCGATCCGCTCGAAGGCACGACGCTCACCGCCAAGGCGATGCCGAACGCGCTGGCCGTGATCGCGCTGGCGCCGCGCGGATCGATGCTGCATGCGCCCGACGTCTACATGTGGAAGCTCGCGATCGGGCCGGGCTACCCGGACGGCGTCGTCAGCATCGACGCCGACCCGGCCGACAACGTGCGCGAACTCGCCAAGGCCAAGGGCGTGCCGCCGGAGCAGATCACGGTCTGCATCCTCGAGCGGCCCCGCCACGCCGAGATGATCGACAAGGTGCGCGCGACCGGCGCCTCCATCCGCCTCATCACCGACGGCGACGTGGCCGGCGTCATCCACTGCGCCGAGAGCAGCGCCACCGGCATCGACATGTACATGGGCGCCGGCGGCGCGCCCGAGGGCGTGCTCGCCGCCTCGGCGCTGCGCTGCATGGGCGGCCAGATCTACGGTCGGCTCTGGTTCCGCAACGACGACGAGAAGGCCCGCGCCACCCGCGCCGGCATCACTGACTTCGACCGCGTCTACTCCCTGCGCGACATGGTGACGGCAGACGTCATCTTCGCCGCGACCGGCGTGACGGACGGCTCGATCCTGAAGGGCGCGCGCCGCGACGGCGTGTATCTGGAAACCGAGACGCTGCTGATGCGCTCCAAGACCGGCTCCGTCCGGCGCATCACCTACCGCCAGAAGAACCAGTAGCCTCAGCCGGCGTGTTTCCAGCGCCGGTGCAGCCAGAACCACTGCCCCGGCGCGGCGTCTATCCACGCTTCGTAACGCGCGTTCACGGCGCGCATCATCGCCTCGCCCGTCTCTCCGTTCAAGCGCGGCTCGAACGCGACGTCGAAGGACGCGCCGTCCGCGCGGCGGCGGGCCGAGAC
>CAYGUQ010000379.1:0-670 GCA_964352995.1 uncultured Rhodobacterales bacterium | reverse complement strand
GCGCGCCGGCCCTCCCGGCCCTTCGCCATCACGGGCTCGCCGGCGAGACGGATCTTGGCCCGCGCGAGCGCGTCGAAGGGCGCGTTGTTGAAGGCGCGGTAGATCAGGCCGACCTCGACGCCCGCATCCCGCGCCGCAAGCCGCGCGACCTCCCAGTTGCCGAAATGGGCGCTCACGAGCACCACGCCGCGCCCCGCGGCGACGGCGGCGCGCAGATGCTCCAGCCCGGTGGCGCGCCGCGCCCGGCGCCGCCGCGCGAGCCGCCCCATCTGGATGTACTCCAGCACGACGCGCCCGAAATTGTCGCCCACCTGCGCGGCGAGGGCGCGCGCCTCGCCGGGGTCGCGGCCGACATGGCGCAGGTTGTCGGCGATCCGCCGCGCGAAGGGCGTCAGCGGCAGCGCGAGACGCCCGAGGCCCCCGAACAGCGCGAGGCCTGCGCGATGCGGCAGCGCCATGAACGGCGCGATGGCGAGCACGAAGAGGCCCGCGGCCAGCCACGCGCCGACGCCGTTGTCGCGCGCGCCGCTCACGCCCGCGCCCTGAGCTGCTCGCGCCGCCAGACATAGAGGCCCGAGCCGACGATGATCGCCGCGCCGGTCACGGTCCACATATCCGGCGCGTCGCCGAAGAAGAGGTAGCCCCAGAGCGCGGCGAACATCAGCGACGC
>CAYGUQ010000378.1:1183-4741 GCA_964352995.1 uncultured Rhodobacterales bacterium | reverse complement strand
GGCGCCTGGAGCGCCGCCGGGGCCTCGCCCGCCGACGCGGGAGCGGGCTGCGGGGCGACGCCATGGGCCTGCGCCGGGCGCGCCGCGGCCGCGCCCAGCGCCATGACCACGGGCGCCTTGTCGCGCAGTTCGGCGACGATGCGCGCAGCGAGCTTCGGCCCCACGCCCGGCGCGCCGCGCACGGCCGAGATGTCGCCGAGCGCGATGGCGCGCCCCGTCGCCTCCGGCCCCAGCGCGCCGAGGATCGCGAGCGACACCCGCGCGCCCACGCCCTGCACGGAGGTCAGCAGGCGGTGCCACTCGCGCTCGGCCAGCGTGGTGAAGCCGTAGAGCGTCAGCGCGTCCTCGCGCACCAGAAGCTCGGTGTAGAGCGCGCCGACGCCGCCGGGGGCCAGCCCGCGCAGGGTGCGCCGCGAGCAGTAGACGACATAGCCGACGCCCGCCGCCTCGATCAGCGCATGGTCCTCGGCGACGTAGTCCACCCGGCCGGTGATCTTGCCGATCATCGCGCGGCCTCCGCGAGCCGGGCGGCGAGGCGGTCGCCGGGCGCGCGATGGGCGCAGGTCACGGCGATGGCGAGCGCGTCCCAAGCGTCATGGGCCTCGGCCCGCGCGCCGGGCAGCAGGCGCGCGACCATCATCGCCATCTGCGCCTTGTCGGCGCGGCCCACGCCGGTCACGGCCTTCTTGATCTCGTTCGGCGCGTACTCCGACACCGGCAGCCCCGCCTGCGCCAGCGCCAGCAGCGCCACGCCGCGGGCCTGCCCGAGCAGCAGCGCGCCGGCCGGGTCGGCGTTGACGAAGGTGCGCTCGATGGCGCCGGCGTCCGGCGCATGGGCCGCGACGGCGGCGGCGAGGCCCTCGTGCAGCCGTGCGAGGCGGCCCGCGAGATCTCCCGCGCCGCTCTCGCAGACGCCGTTCGCGACATGCCGCAGCCGGCCGCCGGCGACGTCGATGACGCCCCAGCCGGCGCGCCTCAACCCCGGATCGACGCCGATGATGCGCATGAGCAGCCCCCGCAAGCGGCAGGCGCCGAAAACGCCCTTCAGGATCAGCTAGCACGAAGCGGGAACAGGCGCCAGCGCCGTGACGCGCCGATGTCGCGCCGCAAGCGCGAAGCGTCGCTTTCAGGCGGTTGCGACGCCGCCGCTAGAACTCTGTAAACAATACGTAAAAGCCATGCATGCAACGCATGGCGCCCCTGCTTTCGGGCGACTTGTGCGGCGCCTGCGAAATGGGCATCTCCTGCCCAGACAGTAGCAGCTCAGATTCAGTGGAGTGCGTCATGGACGTGACCAAGACCCCCGCGGCCCCCTTCGGCGCCATCACCGTGTATGGGCTGGTGGTGCGCATCGAGGCCGCCGTCCTGGCGGTGCTCGACGTCGCCAAGGCGGCGCGGCGCGCCGCGCAGATGGCGGCGACGCGGCGTCGGCTTGAGAAGCTGAGCCCCGAGATGCGCCGCGACATCGGCGTTTCGGACGATCTCGAAGCCGAGATCGCGCGCCTCGCCCGCCGCCATCGTCCCTGAAGCCCGGCAGGCCGTTCGACCGGCGAAAGGCCGTCCGCGCAGCCCGCGGGCGGCCTTTTCTTTTGTCACAGGCGACGCAGCGTCAGCGTCGTCCATTCGCCGATGCGCCGGCGCGACACCCGCGCGAAGCCGTGCGCGCGATAGCTCGCCTCCACCGCCGGGGCCTGTCGCGTCAGCAGCCCTGACAGCACGACATGGCCGCCCGGAGCGCAACGCGCCGCCATGTGCGGCGCGAGCCGGCGCAGCGGTCGGGCGAGAATGTTGGCGCAGATCACGTCGAAGCGCGGGCCGCGGCCGAGCGCGGGGTGGCGGAACCCCGGCGCAGTGACGATGCGCAGCGAGGGCCCCACCCTGTTGGCGCGCGCATTGGCGCGGGCCGTCGCGGTGGCGACCGGGTCGATGTCCGACGCGACGGCGCGGACCCGCCAGATCCGCGCCGCCGCCATCGCCAGCACCCCGGTTCCGCAGCCGATGTCAGCCGCGCGACGCGGGCGCGGCGCGATGCGCGCGAGGTCCTGCAGGGCCAGCAGGCAACCCACGGTCGTCGCGTGGTGGCCGGTGCCGAAGGCCATCGCCGCCTCGATCACGAGGGCTATGGTCGGCGGCGGCGGCGCGGGGTCGTGCGGGCCGTGCACGGTGATGCGTCCCGCCTCGACGGGCGACAGTTCGCGCCGCACATGGGCCACCCAGTCGGTGTCGGGCAGCTTCGACACTGCGAAGGGCGCCGCGCCGTGCGCCGCCGCAAGCAGCGCCAGCGTCACCTCGTCGGGCTTTTCGGTGAAGTAGCCGCCCACCTCCCAGCGCCCGGAGCCGTCCTCGATCTCGAAGACGCCGACGCCGGCCGCCGCCGGACGGATGGCTTCGAGGGCCTCGCCGAGCGCCTCCGCGTGGCGACGATCTCCAAGTGTCGTGAGCGCCGTCCAGGTCGTCATGCGCGTCGGCTCCAGTCGATGACAGTCGCCCGGCATTACCCCGGCATGCGCGTGCGGCCAAGGCGCCCTCGCCCGCTAACCACTTTGCAACACGCATGCTTCATCCCTTGTCCATCAATTTGGCGAAACAGATGATCAACTGGCGAGGAAAAGCTGAACAAGCGAAAGTTTTATCGACCAGTAGGAGAAACAATCGCCATGCGCCTCACTCTTCGACTGCAGCTTGCGGCTCTGCTCGTCCTTCTGACGCTCGCAACCGGCTTCACGACGTGGCAGAACTGGCAGGCGCGGGAGAGCGCGCACGCCAGCCTCGACACGATCTACGCCGATCGCGTCGTTCCGCTGCGCGACCTCAAGAACATCGCCGACGCCTACGCCGTGGACGTCGTCGATCTCACGCACAAGGTGCTCGACGACCTCTTCACGTGGGAGGCGGCGGTCGACGCCCTCGACACGTCGAAGGCGGAGATCCACCGGCTCTGGGACGGCTACCTCGCGACCGAACTGACGCCGCAGGAAACGCAGCTTGTCGACGCCGCGCAGCCGCTGATGGACACCGCCGACTCGGCGATGGACGAACTCCGCACGATGCTGCTCGCGCGCGACGCCGCGGGCCTCGCGGCGTTCCGGCGCGAGACGCTCTATCAGACCATCGACCCAATCTCGACGGCGATCAGCGACCTCGTCGCGTTGCAGGTGTCGGAAGTCGGGCGGGTGTACAAGGTCGCCGACGCCGCGCTGGACGCCGCGAACGAGCGCGGCATGCAGATGCTGGGGCTGTCGACCGTCGCCACGGCCCTCAGCTTCCTGATCGTGTTCTTCAGCGTCACCGGCCCCATCAACCGCCTGACCGCCGCGATGAAGGCGCTCGCGTCGGGCGCGCTGGAGACGAAGACGCCGAGCCTCGGCAAGCGCAACGAGATCGGCGACATGGCCGCCAGCGTGGAGGTCTTCAAGCGCGCGATGGTCGACCTCAAGGAGGCGACGAGCGCCAGACTGCTGGCCGACGACGCCGCGCGCGAAGAGCGCGAATCGCTGATGCGGCGGCTAGGCGCTTCGGTCGGCGCAGCGGTCGACGCCGCCTCGCGAGGCGATTTCA
>CAYGUQ010000378.1:0-1173 GCA_964352995.1 uncultured Rhodobacterales bacterium | reverse complement strand
CGGCTGCTCGCCGCCGCGGCCGCCGGCGTCGGCGCGGCGAACGGCGCGATGCGGGCCGTGGCCTCGGGCGATCTGCAGGCGGAGATGCGCGGCGACTTCCACGGCGCCTTCGCTGAGCTTCAGACGGCGGTGACCGAGACGGTGGCCCGCCTGCGCGAGACCATCGACGCCATCCGCGAGACCAGCGGCGAGATCGACGCGGACGCCGTCGCCATCAACGACGGGGCGCAGTCGCTCTCGTCGCGGGCCGAGTCGCAGGCGGCCTCGCTGGAGGAGCTCGCCGCGACGATGGAGGAGATGTCGGCCACGGTTAAGACCAACGCCGACAACGCCGCCACCGCGCGCAGGCTGGTCGGGGAGACGGCCCAGCAGGCCGATACAGGCGCCACCGTGATGCGCGAAGCCGTCGAGACGATGGCGGAGATCGACGCCGGCGCGAAGCGGATCGCCGAGATCGTCACGATCATCGACGGCTTCGCGTTCCAGACAAACCTTCTGGCGCTCAACGCTGCCGTCGAGGCCGCGCGCGCCGGAGAGGCGGGGCGCGGCTTCGCGGTGGTCGCCGGGGAAGTCCGCATGCTCGCCCAGCGCTCGGGCGACGCGGCGTCCGAGATCCGGGCCCTCATCAACGCGAGCAACGAGCAGGTCACCCAGGGCGTCACGCGGGTTCAGGAGACCGGCAAGGCGCTCGACGCCATCCTCGATTCGATCCGCCGCGTTGCGGAGACGATGGACGCCATCTCCGACGCCAGCCGGGAGCAGGCGCTGGGCGTGGGCGAGATCGCGTCGACGCTCTCGCAACTCGACGCCGCGACCCAGCAGAACGCCGCCATGGCCGACAGCAGCGCCGGCACCGCGGCGGCCCTGCGCGACCGCAGCCACCGCCTCACCGAACTCATGGCGTTCTTCGCCACGGCCGGCAGGAACAGGGCGCGCAAGGCGGCCTGATCCGCAAGGCCGGGCGGCGACGCTCGACCAAGGGGTCGGCGCTCTCGCGAGCGCCGGCCCTTTTCCGTCGGCGGACCGGACGTCGCGCGCCGGGTTTCGCGCTCCCGAGCGGCGCGCGTGCGCGAGAGACTGACCGCAGCCCGCCGACGCCGCTGCCGGAGGCGCAGCCGCGTTCGCGCTCAGGGCGCTTCGACGCCGCACCCCGGCCGAACGCCGCCGCCAGCG
>CAYGUQ010000377.1:0-4747 GCA_964352995.1 uncultured Rhodobacterales bacterium | reverse complement strand
GATTCCCTCCAGCGCCTCGCCGCGCTGACCGAGGCGCTGGAGGGAATCGAGGCGGCGCTCAGGGCCCTGCCGGCCCCTCCGGCGACCCGCCCTGCGGGACGCATCCGCGATCGCGCCGGGGTCAAGGCGGCCCTGACGCAGATCGCCGCCTACTTCTCCGCCGCCGAACCGGCGAACCCCATCGCGATTTGTCTCACGCGCGCGAATGGTTTGGTGGAGATGAATTTTATGGATACGTTGACGGAACTGGCGCCGAAGGGGGGCGACACGCTTTCGTTGAGCATCGCGCCCAAGAGCTGAGGCGCGGGCTTTGCGCATCGCGTCGTGAAGCTGGGAAATCGACCATGATCATGGCCTGAGAGGAGCATCGGATGTCGGGCAGCGGACAGAAGTTCATCGGGCGCAATCGCGCGCCCCGTGTTCAGATCGAATACGACCTCGAGACCGGCGGCGCGCAGAAGAAGGTGAGTCTGCCGTTCGTGATGGCGGTGATGGCGGACCTCAAGGGCCGCTGGCAGGACGGCGAGGAGCCGAGCCAGATCGTCGATCGCGACTTTGACGACATCGACATCTCCACCTTCAACACCTTCATGGAGGGCACCCGCCCCCGCGCGCAGTTCCGCGTGCCGAACAAGCTGACGGACGACCCCGACAGCGAGCTCTCGGTGGACCTGACATTCACCAACATGAAGGACTTCACGCCGGGCCGGATCGCGGAGAAGGTGGGGCCGCTCAACGAACTGCTGACCGCCCGCAACCAGCTCAAGAGCCTGCTGTCCTTCATGGACGGCAAGCCGAACGCCGAAAAGACCATCAAGGAGCTGCTCGGCAACGAGACCCTGTTGAAATCCCTCGCCGCCTCCAAGGACGGCGAGAAGACTGACGGAGAGGCGTGAGCATGGCCGAGCAGGAAGCCGCCCAACCGCAGGGCGCAGGCGCGATCGTCGAGGTCGATGAGCTCGACGCGCTGCTGAACAAGGAATTCAAGCCGCGCACCGAGGACGCCGGCAAGGAGGTCTCCTCCGCCGTGCGCACCCTCGCCGCCCAGGCGCTCGCCAAGGCGGAGAAGGAAGGCCAGGTGATGTCTGGCGCGGTGGTCGCCACCATCAAGCAGATGATCGCCGAGATCGACGCCAAGCTGACGGCGCAGATCAACGAGATCCTGCACCACGCCGAGTTCCAGAAGCTGGAAGGCGCCTGGCGCGGCCTGCACTACCTCGTGAAGGAGACCGAGACCGGCACGGACCTCAAGATCCGCGTCATGGCCGTCTCCAAGGACGAGCTCGGCGACGAGCTGGCGAAGTATCCCGGCACCGACTGGGACCAGAGCCCGCTCTTCAAGAAGCTCTACGAAAACGCCTACGGCGTGCTGGGCGGCGAGCCCTACGGCGCCATCGTCGGCGACTACCACTTCGACCACTCCGGCCCCGACGTCGACCTGCTCGGCGACATGGCCAAGATCGCGGCGGCCTGCCACGCGCCCTTCATCACCGGCGCCTCGGCGGGGCTCTTCGACATCGACGACTGGGCGGACATCAACGCGCGCAAGGATCTCGCGACGCTGTTCGAGAGCCCGCCCTACATGGAGTGGAACGCGCTGCGCGAGCGCGACGACGCGCGCTACATCGGGCTCGCCGCGCCGCGCTTCCTGTCGCGCCGGCCCTATGGGGCGAACAACCCGGTGGACGCCTTCGCCTTCGAGGAGGAGACCGGCGGCGACGATTCGTCCAAGTTCACCTGGGCGAACGCGGCCTATGCGATGGCCGCCAACATCAACCGCGCCTACAAGCTCTACGGCTGGTGCTCGCGCATCCGCGGCGTCGAATCGGGCGGCATGGTGCAGAACCTGCCCACCCACACCTTCCAGACCGAGAAGGGGGCCTGGGGCTCCCAGTGCCCGACCGAGGTCTCGATCCCCGACCGGCGCGAGGCGGAGCTGGCCAATCTCGGCCTGATGCCGCTCATCTACAAGCAGGGCTCCAACGAGGCGGCGTTCATCGGCGCGCAGTCGCTGCACAAGCCGCCGCAGTTCGACGACAGCCCGCAGGGCCAGACCGCCACCAAGAACGCCATGCTCGGCGCGCGGCTGCCCTACATCTTCGCCTGCTCCCGATTCGCGCACTTCCTCAAGCACATGGTGCGCAACAAGATCGGCAGCTACATGGAGAAGGAGGACATGCGCAAATGGCTGAACTCCTGGATCCTCAACTACGTCGAGGCCTCCGACAACGCCTCTGAAGTGGCCAAGGCCAAGCGCCCGCTCAAGGCCGCGGAAGTGGTCGTGGACGAGGATCCCGAGAACCCCGGGATGTACTCGGCCAAGTTCTTCCTTCGCCCGCACTACCAGCTCGAAGGCGCCAACATCTCCCTGCGGCTCGTGTCGAAACTTCCCTCCGAGGGGTGATGACCGTCACAGCGGCGAATCGCTCGTAGGGCCATAACAGCCCTACGAACACACCGAAGCCAACCGCCCCGGCAGACCCGCGGCGCTGATGCAAAGAAGAGGAGAGAGACATGGCCGTTGATATGTTCCTGAAGATCGAGGGTCCCGCCATCGGTGGCGAGAGCCAGGACAAGGCCCATGGCGGCGAGCTCGACATTCTCGCCTGGTCCTGGGGCATCTCCAACTCCGGCACCACCCACATGGGCGGCGGCTCGGGCGCCGGCAAGGCGAACTTCCAGGACATCTCCTGCACCACCTACTACGAGAAATCGACCCACGAGCTGATGAAGTCGGCCTCCAAGGGCACCCACCACGAGAAGATCACGCTGACCTGCCGCAAGGCCGGCGACAGCCCCCTGGAGTACATCGTCTACACGCTGGAAGACTGCATCATCACTTCGGTCTCCACCGGCGGTTCGGGCGGCGAGGATCGTCTGACGGTGAACTTCTCGATCAACTTCGGCGCCTTCTCCGTGCTCTACAAGGAGCAGGACAAGAAGGGCGCCGAGGCCGGCCAGGTGGCCTTCGGCTACGACATCGCGGCCAGCGAAGACAAGTGAGCCCGACGCTCGCTTCCTGACAGACATCGGCCGGCGCGGGGAAACCTGCGCCGGCCCATGCCGCTGTTGTGCGGCCGACACGCGTTCCGCAGGAGGAGACCGGCGCGATGAGCAAGCTCGAAGCCCAGAAGGCGCTCAACGCGGGCGACCTCGACGCCTGCAAGGCGGCGCTCTTCGCCGCCGTCCGCGCCAAGCCCGAAGACGCCGAACTGCGCGCCTTCCTGTTCCAGTACGCCTGCGTCGTCGGCGACTGGGACCGGGCGCTGAAGTCTCTCGACGCGCTGGCGGCGCTGAAGCCGGACGCCATCGACATGGTCGACGACTATCGCTGCGCCATCGCGGCGGAGAAGACGCGCGCCGCCGTCTGGGCCGGCAAGGCGCGGCCCTCGATCATGGGCGCTCCCGCGGCGTGGATCGCGCAGATGGCGGAGGCCGCGAGACTGGAGGCCGAGGGCGCCGCGCAGGCCGCGCACGACATGCGCGCCGAGGCGCTGGACGCCGCGCCGACCGCCGCCGGCCGCTGCGACGAGACCGCCTTCGAGTGGTTCGCCGACGCCGACACGCGGCTCGGCCCGATCCTGGAGGTCGTGCTCAACGGCGAATACCACTGGATGCCCTTCTCGGACGTGGCGGAGCTGACGCTGGAGCCGCCGAAGGACCTGCGCGACGTCGTCTGGGCCGTCGGCCTGCTGACCGGCGTGGGCGCCGACGAGCCGTGGCCGGTCATGGTGCCAGCGCGCTATCCCGGCTCCGAGGCCGGCGAGGCGGCGATCCAGCTTGGCCGGCGCACGGAATGGCGCGAGCTGGCCGGCGAGCATGCGGCGGGGCTCGGCCAGCGCCTCTTCGCCACCGACGGCGGAGACATCGCCGCGCTGGACCTGCGACGGCTGACCTTCGACCACCCCGCTGCGGCGGAGGGCGAGGCGCCTGCGGCGGTCGAAGGCGCGGACGGGGACGATGGCTGACGACAACGAGCTTTTCTGGCCCTCGCTCTACGGTCGGCTCGTCCCGTCGCGTTACGACGAGGACACCGCCGGGCTGACCGACGAGGATTTCGCGGACGAAAGCGGCGCGCCGCAGCACTTCCTGAACGACTTCAGCACGCTTCAGCGCCATGTGCAGGTGGAGCTGGTGCAGATCCTCAACGCGACGGGGCTGGAGGCCTCGCTCGCCGCGAAGGACTATCCCGGCGGCGAGCGGCCGGCGCGGGGCGAGAAGGCGAGCTACCCGTTCGACGCCTACCCCGCCGTGCAGCTCTCGATCCTGAACTACGGCCTGCCCGCCATCATCGGCCGGCAGGCGCTGAGCCTGCCGCTGCCGGTGATCGAGAAGCGCATCCGCGAGGCCATCGGCGCCTACGAGCCGCGCATCCGCCCGGAGACGATGCGCGTGCGCGTCACGACCGACAAGGGCGACACCATCGACCCCGAGCGCCCGCTCGAATTCACCATCGAGGGCGAGATCTACGGCGCGCCCGAGAGTCTGCGCGTGCTGATCAACACGCTGTGGGACACCGAGAAGGTGCGCACCCGCGCCGAGTTGGAGCGCTGAGCCGTGGAGGAGGCGCTCAAGGAGATCTACGAGAGCGAACTCAAGCATCTGCGCACCCATGCCGAGGAGTTCGCCCAGCGCGACGCGTTCCACCGCATCGCCAGCCGCATCGGTCTGACGCCGAACGCCGCGCTGCGCGACCCGTTCGTCGAATGGCTGCTGCAGGGATACGCCTTCCTCGCGGCGCGGGTGC
>CAYGUQ010000376.1:2815-4763 GCA_964352995.1 uncultured Rhodobacterales bacterium | reverse complement strand
CTGCCGGAGTGGCGCGACCGCGCCACCCACGCCGTCGCCTGCCACATGCACACTCCGCCGCCGGCCCACAGCCGAGCGAGGCCGCTCGTCCCCACCGCCGAGCCGGCGATCGCGCCGCCCGCGGCCGCGCCCGTCAAGACGCGCGTCGGCGCGGCCTGAGAGGAGACGAGCCCATGAGCTTCTTCACAGGCGAGACCGCCGCGAGCCGCCTCGCGCCCGGCATGCCGCTCGTAGAGGTCGAGAACCTCGAAGTCCGCTTCGTCTCGCGGGAGGCGACGGTCCATGCGGTGAACGGCGTCAGCTTCAGCCTCATGCCCGGCGAGGTGCTGTCGATCATCGGCGAGTCGGGCTCCGGCAAGTCCGTCTCGATGCGCGCCCTCATGCGGCTGCTGCCGCCCGGCAAGACGCGGATCGCCGGCGGAATGAAGGTGGCGGGGCGCGACGTGCTCGCCATGAGCGGCCGCGAGCTCACCGCCATGCGCGGGCGCGACGTCTCGATGATCTTTCAGGAGCCGATGACCGCGCTGGACCCGGTCTACACCATCGGCGACCAGATCGCGGAGACGGTGATCGAGCACGAGGGCGTCAGCAGGAAGGAGGCGCTCGCGCGGGCGCTGGAGCTCCTTGAGTTCGTCCGCGTGCCCTCCGCGGCGCGCCGCCTCAAGGCCTATCCGTTCGAGCTGTCGGGCGGCCTGCGCCAGCGCGCCATGATCGCCATGGCGCTCTCCTGCAAGCCGAGCCTGCTGCTCGCCGACGAGCCGACTACGGCGCTGGACGCCACCGTGCAGATCCAGGTGCTGATCCTGCTGCGCAAGCTCCAGCAGGAGATGGGGATGGGGGTGATTTTCGTCACCCACGACCTCGGCGTCGCGGCGCAGGTCGCCGACAAGGTGGCGGTGATGTACGCGGGGCGGATCGTCGAGATGGGGTCGGTGCGCGAGGTGCTGACCGACCCCAGGCATCCCTACACGCGGGGGATGCTCGCCTCCACGGTCCATGGGCAGGATCGCGATCGCGACATCGAGGCGATCCCGGGCAGCCCGCCGGACATGCGTCGCCTCGCCGCCGGCTGCTCCTTCGCGCCCCGCTGCGCGGCGGCGACCCCCGAATGCCGCGCCGCGCAACCGCCGGAACTGCGCCCCGCGCCCGGACGTCTCGTGCGCTGCATCCACGCCGTCGACGCCGCGCCGTCGCGGATATCCCGAGCCCTGGCCTGAAGAGAGGAACGATCCGATGCACGAAGTGGACATCCCCCAGCACGTGATCGACCGGGTGATCGCCCGGCGCGGCGCCGAGCACCCATTCGCGGACCTCGATCCGGCTCGGACCGCGCTGGTCGTCGTCGACCTGCAGAACGGCTTCATGATGGAGGGCGTCGCCCATGCGCTGTGCGAGACGGCCGTGGAGATCGTGCCGAACGTCAACCGGCTCGCCGCCGCCGTTCGCCGGACTGGCGGCAAGGTGTTCTGGATCCAGAACACCCATGACGAGGCCTGCCTCGAAGACTGGTCGGTCATGCACGTCTACACCACGCCCGAGAAGCGGGCGCATCGCGTCCGCTCCATGAGCGCCGGGACGCTCGGCCATCAGCTATGGGCCGAGCTCGACGTGCGGCCGGAGGACGAGACGGTCCAGAAGCGGCGCTTCTCGGCCTTCATCCAGGGCTCCTCCGATCTCGCCGAACGGCTTCGGGCGCAGGGCTTCGACACCGTCCTGATCACCGGCACGGTGACGAACGTGTGCTGCGAGAGCTCGGCGCGGGACGCGATGATGCTCAACTTCAAGGTCGTCATGGTCAGCGACGGCAACGCCGCGGCCAACGACGCCGAGCACAACGCCTCGCTGATCGCCTTCTACCTGACCTTCGGCGACGTGATGTCGACGGACGAGCTGATCGCCTGCCTGCAACGCAACGCCTCGACCCACGCCGCCGCCTGAACCGCGCCCG
>CAYGUQ010000376.1:0-2715 GCA_964352995.1 uncultured Rhodobacterales bacterium | reverse complement strand
ATCGCCTGCCTGCAACGCAACGCCTCGACCCACGCCGCCGCCTGAACCGCGCCCGAACCCTAACCGCACCCGAACCGCTCCGGCGCCTGAACCGCGCCGGAGCGCGGCGCGCCGCTTCGCAACGAGAGGACCATCGATGAGCAAACCAAAGGTCGCCGTGATCGGAACCGGCGGCACGATCTGTTCGATCGGCGTCGGGCCGTTCGACATCCTCGACTACGGCGCCAACGAGACGATGCTGCAGGCGGACGCGCTGCTGGCACGGTTTCCCGAGATCAACGACCTGGCCGACGTCGTCGCCTCGCCCTACAAGGCCGTGCCGTCGCCCGACATCGGCTTCGCGGAGTGGAAGGACATCGTCCTGCGGCTCGACGCGCTGACCGCCTCGATCCCCGACCTCGCTGGCTTCGTCATCCTGCACGGCACCGCCTCGCTGGAGGAGACGGCGTGGTTCCTGTCGCTCACCGCGAAGACGCCCCTGCCGATCGTGGTGGTGGGCTCGCAGCGGCCGGCCTCAGCCCTCTCCACCGACGCGGGCATGAACCTCGCCAACGCGATCCGCGTGGCGGCGAGCCCCGAGGCGCGCGGACTGGGCGCGCTGGTGCTGCTCAACGACGAGATCCACGCCGCGCGGGAAGTGACCAAGACGTCGACCTTCCGGCTCCAGACCTTCCGCTCGCCAGATTTCGGCGTGCTGGGCCATGCCGACGGCGACGCCGTCGCCTTCTACCGAAAGCCGATCCGCAAGGCGTATCCCGACACCGAATTCGACATCCGCGGCCTCTCCGAACTGCCGCGCGTCGACATCGTCTACGCCTACACCGGCTCCGACGGCGTCGCCTCGCGCGCCTTCGTCGAGGCCGGCGCGCGGGGCGTCGTCTCCGCCGGCTTCGCGCCCGGCTACTGCGGCAAGGGCGAGTTCGCGGTGCTGTCGGAGGCGGTCCGCGAGCGGGGCCTCGTCGTCGTTCAGTCGACGCGCGCCGGCAGCGGGCGGACCTTCAAGGGCAAGCGGCTGCGCGACGGCGGCTTCCTCGTCGCCGACAACCTCAACCCGCAGAAGGCGCGCATCCTGCTGATGCTGGCGCTCGCCTCGACCGACGACCCCGCCGAGATCGAGCGGATCTTCCTGACCTACTGACGCCGCCCCGAACCAGGAGCATGGGCCGCCATGGCCATCCCCAACGACATCGCGTTCTCCCCCGCGCGGCGCGACCCGCGCCGGGGCGTCCTGCTCATGGTCGCCGGCATCGCGCTCTTCTCCATCCTGAACGGCGTGGTGAAGGCGCAGTCGGAGATCTTCCCGATCAACCAGATCATCTTCTTCCGCAACGTCTTCGCGGTCGTCGTGGTGCTGGCGATGGTCGAGGCGGCCGGCGGCCTCTCGATCCTGCGGACGAAACGGCGCGGCGAGCATGTCCTGCTGTCGGGCATGTTCACCGCGACGCTGTTCATGATCTTCGCCGCCTATTCGATGATGCCGCTGGCGGAGGCCACCGCCATCGCCTTCACCCAGCCGCTCATCGTCACGCTGCTGTCGCTGTCGCTGGCCGCCGACAAGGTGCGGCCGGGCGAATGGGCGGCGGTGGCGGTCGGCTTCGGGGGCGTCATCCTCGTCGTGCAGCCCACAGGCGAAGGCCCTGCGCTCGGCGCCATGCTCGCCCTTGGCGGCAGCGCGATGAGCGCCTGCGCGATGCTGCTGCAGCGGCGACTCTCGGCGACCGAGGCGACGCACGCGATAAGCTTCTACACCCTCGGTCTCTCCGCCGTGGCGATGGCGCCCACCCTGTTCTTCTCGTGGACGACGCCGACCCCGCTCCAGCTTCTGGGGCTGGTCGCCATGGGCGTCGCCTCGGGCTTCTGCCAGTACCTCACTGTGCGCGCCTTCTACCACGCGCCGGCCTCGACCATCGCGCCGGTCACCTACACCAAGATGATCTGGGCGATCGTGATCGGCTTCGTCTGGTTCGGCGAGACGCCGACCGCGCTCGCAGCGATCGGCGCAGTCGTCGTCATCGGCTCGACGCTGCTGGTGTTTCGCACCGGCGCCAAGCCGACGGACGCGGCGTGACCAGGGCCTCGGCCCGTCCGGCCGAAGGGCGTCGGCGATGAGCTGGCTGCGGCGGAGCTTCGAGCACAGCCGCCATGTCCTCGCGCCGGAGCGCTTTCCGTGGCCGAGTTTCCTGCGCGCGCTGGCGCTCGGCTGTTTCGGCGGCTGGCTGTTCGCGCGGCTCGGCCTGCCGCTGCCGTGGATGCTCGGCTCCATGACGCTCATCACCCTCGGGGCCCTGCTGCGATGGCCGCTCGCTGCGCCCGGCGCCATTCGCCCGCCGATGACGGCGATCATCGGCGTGCTGCTCGGCGTCGCCTTTCATCCGGGACTGATCGCGCAGCTTCCCGGCTGGATCGCGACGCTGCTCGGCCTCGCGGCGTTCTCCGCGGCGGCGGGGGCGGCCTGCGTCTTCTACCTGCGGCGGGTCGCGGGCTACGATGCGCAGACCGCCTATTTCGCCGGCATGCCGGGCGGCCTCGTCGAGATGATCGAGATGGCTTCGGAGAAGGGCGCGGATGCGCGGATCGTCGCGCTGACGCATTCGGCGCGCATCCTGCTGATCGTGATGTCGCTGCCCTTCATCGTGCAGCTCGTCGAGGGCGTGGATCTCGGCGCGCGCGCAAGCCGCGGGGTCTCCGTGCTCGACGCCCCGTTCAGCGCCTTCG
>CAYGUQ010000375.1:0-4764 GCA_964352995.1 uncultured Rhodobacterales bacterium | reverse complement strand
CCTGTGCGACGCCGAGATCGCGGCGGGGCGTCTCGTGGCTGTGCTGCCGGGCGCGCGCCTGTCGCCCGTGGACGTCACTGCGCTGACGCTTCGGGCCGTCGCGCCCACGCCGGCGCTCAGAGCGCTGCTCGACCACCTCGCCGCATCGTGAGGGCGTGCGGTGGGTTCGGCTCAAGGCCCGCATCGCACTCGGAGATCCAAGCGCATCGCTTGCGGCCCGGTTCTCGCCACGGCGGCGGGCGACAGACGGACGGTTGTCTTCTTCCCCTGCGGAAAGGGCGCAACCGGATGGAAGGCGACTGCGCGATCCGGCGCCTCGAAGCGCACCGCCATTGAGCGATGGCGGCCCCGCGCGCGATAACGCCGGGGACGCCCGCGTCGCGCGACGTGGACAGCGGCGCAATCTCGCCCCGGTCGCGAGGTGGCGAGGCGGATCATCGGCCGCGCTCAGAAACCGTAGGTCAGCGCAAGGCCGCCGAAGACCTGCGTCGCCGCGCCTTCGCGCTTCACGATCGGGCTGTCGGCGGCGTCGCCCACGAGACGGCTGACGGACACGATCCCGAACACGCCCCAGCGTCCGCTCACCGCGTAGGTAGCGACAAGGCTGAGGCCGACGTCGCGCAGGCCGCCCGAGGCTTCGAAAGGCGTGAGGCCGGAAGCGGCCGCCCCGGCGGCGCTGACGTCCGAGTAGGTTTCGGCGTAGTCGTCGCTGACCAACCGCGTCGCAGCCGCGACGGTCAGTCCGAGGCGCTCTATGGGGCGGAAAGTGTAAGCTGCGGTCAGGGTCGCGACGACGCCCAAATGCGCCCCGGTCGCGTCCGCAAGCACATCGAGCCGCACAACCCCTTCATCCGCCGAGGCGAGCCCGAACGCTCGCCCGTAGCGCAGGAACCCCCCGACCTCCACCGCGTCGTCGATCTCGTCCAGCCGCGCCACGGCGGCGCTGTCGACGTCGTCGTCGCGCCCGCCCCGGAAGCGGACGGCGGGGCCGAAGCCAAGGCCCTTGATCGGCGAGACGTCGAGCCGCGCCTCCGTGCCGTCGAGTTCGACGGTCACGCCGCCCCAGGCGACGCGGCCGACGAGCAGCGGGACGGCGTCGACTTCGGACGCGCCCTCGAACTGGGGCGCGAAGCCGACGCCCGCGCCGAGAAAGCCGGTCGGCGCGCCGTCGTCGGCCCTGGCGAGCGCAGGTCCGGAGGCGAGCAGGATGAGGAAGAGCGCGAAGCGCATTAGGGGTCTCCCTGAAGCAGGATTGCGGATGGCCGGCCCGCGGACCGCGGGCGGCGCATCGGTGGCGGCGTCGGCGCCGGGTCAATCCCCGAGCGTGATGGCGAGCGTCACGCCCGATGCGGGCACGGTGAACCGGGCCTCGTCGAAGGTCGGAGCGCGCAGGAAGGGACGCGCGTTGTTCGACACGCCCCAGCGTTCGGTCGGCATTCCGAGCAGATTGGCGTCGGTCACCCGGTTGCCGTTGAGGTCATGGGACGACGCCACCGCGTAGACGCCCGGCGCAACGTTCTCGAACTGGCAGACTGCTACGCCTTCAGTCGGCGTGACCCACACGCTGCGGCCCTCTCCGGTCGGGAAGGTCGAGGGTTCCGCATGCAGGGCGCAGCCGACCTCGCCAGCGGGACCGGCGAGGCCGGTCACGGTCACCGTGACCGTTTCGGCGGACGCCGGCGCGGCGGCCAGGGTCAGGGACGAGACGACGAGAAGGGCGAGCGCAGCCGAAGGTCGCATGCGTCGGTCTTCGTCCCGCGCCGGCGGGCGGCGCGCCGCTTGCAGGGCTCCGCTCTGGCTGTCGCTGAGCCGCAGCGGTTTGTCGTAGAGTCGGAAGAGTGACCTCATCATGTTGTCTCGCCTTCTGGTTGACGGTTCTGGCAGTGGGCGTCGGGTGCGCCGCGGCACGGTCTATGGGCCGGCGCCGGTCAGACCGCCCCCCCCGACCAGCACGACGTCGATGGAGGCGACGCCGGCGCTCGGGGTCTGCGCCGTGCGGGGGCAGCCGCGCGCCCGTCCTCATGGCGCTTCGGGCCGCAACCGCATCGCCTGCGGGAAGGCCCGCGCCACGGCGGCGGGCGACAGGGGGACGGTGATCGCCGCGCCCTCGAGGAACGGAACGGCCTGGTCGGCGAAGCTGGCGCTGCCGATCCAGCCGTCCTGCCCGCCGAGCAGCACGAAGCGGTTGGCGTCGGGGTCGGCCATGTCCGACAGGTGGCGGGCCTGCGCGCCGAACATCGTCAGGTGCGGCCGGTCGGTGGTGGGATGGGCGGTCTTGAGCACGGTCTCGCGCCCGCCCGAGACCGGCACGGTGTCGAGCACGTAGCGGCTCCCGAGCACCGGAGCCGCGGCGAGGACATGGCCGATGCGCAGCCGGTGCAGGTCGCCCCAGACCGTGCCGCGCTCCGCGACAGGCCCGGCTGCGGCCAGCGCGCCCTCCAGCGCCTCGCGCCGGTCATGCGGCGACAGGCGGGCGACGTCCTCGGCGAGGAACGGCGCGAGGCGGCCGAGGCGCTCGTGCAGGGCGTCGTCCCCCGGCCGCCCGAGCCGCCGGTAGACCTCGGGCGCAAGCGCGGTCAGCAGCGTCTCGAACACCGCCGGCGCGGGGGCGGCGGCGTCATAGGCGCCGTCCCAGTCCAGCAACATCGCGCGGGCCGCCCGTTCGCCCGGCGCTGTTGCCGGCAGCGACGCGAGGTCGTCGCGCAGGGCGTCCACCACCGCCAGCGCCACGGGCGAGACCACGTCGAGCTGGATGCGGGCGAGATCGTCGAGGTCGGGCCGGGCGAGCCCGCCGACCAGTGCGTTGAGCCGTCGGATGCGTTCGTCCTGCGGAAAGAAGCCTCCGAAGGGCCGGGCGCCGTCGGGCGCGGGGCGGTCGTTGGCCGAGGCGAAGAAGCCCTCTGGCGGGTCGGCCTTCGCGGGCAGGTCGGCGCCGGTCCAGCGCTCCGCCCAGTCCGCCTCCGACTGCGCGGGAGAGGCGATGATGTCGAACCCGTTCGCCGGATCGCGGGCGGGCACGCGCGCCGCTATCACGTTGGCGATGCGCCCGGCGCTGTCGGCGGCGAGGAAGGTCTGCGGCGGGAACGCGAAGCCGGCCATCGCCGTGCGAAACTCGCCCACGTCCCGCGCCCGCATCGCGGCCAGCAGGGCGGTCGTCTCGTCGGTGGCCTCGTGGCCCGACCAGCGCACGGCGAAGCTGCCCTGCGTTCCGGCCAGCAGGTCGAGGTCCGACAGGATGGGGCCGAAGGCCGTCATCCGCGAGGTCCGCTCCACGGTCGGCCACAGACGTACGGCGATGCGGTGGCGGACGGTGGTGACGGCGTCGGCGGGCAGACCGCTCACATCCACGAACTGGCTCGACCGCGCGCGCAGGTTGGTGCCGCCCCAGGCGACATGCTCGCTGCGCCCGAAGCCGAACACAGGCGTGCCCGGCACCATCATGCCGACCACGGCGTAGGACGGCGATCGCAGCCCCGCGATCATCCAGGCGTTCGGGAAGATGAAGGCGAGATGCGGGTCGTTGGCGACGAGCGCCCCGCCCGAGGCGCTGCGCGCGCCCGACACGACGACGCTGTTCGACCCGCTGCGCCCCGCCATGCCCGCAAGCCTCGCGAACCGCGCCAGCGCCGGGCGCTCGCCTTCGACGCCTGCGACCGGTGCGAGCGCGCGCAGCCCGCCGGCGTCGCCCTCCAGCACCCGCATGGCCAACCGGTCGCGCTTGTCTGCTTCGGGGATAGACAGCAGGGCGAGCAGCGCCTCCCAGTTGATGTCCACCCCTGCGGCGCGGCTGAGCGCGATGCTGTCGCGCGCCGTCCAGGGTTCCCAGTCCAGAGCGAGCACTGCGAACTCGTGCGGCGCGGCGTGCGCGGGCATCCGCTCGGCGTAGTGGTTCACACCGGCGACGTAGCGGTCCATCCACGCCCGCGTCGTGGCAGGCATGGCGGCGAGGATCGCATCGCCGCCTCGGTAGAAGTCGATCGTGCGGATCGCGTGGTCGAGTTCGACGGTGAAGGGCCCCGCGGATTCCGACAGCCGCCCCTGCACGATGCGCCGCACCACGGCCAGCTGGCCCAGCCGCAGATGGGCATGGACGAGACCCAGCGCGAAGGCCGCGTCGCCGTCGTCGTCGGCCTCGATGAACGGGATCTGGCGCTCGTCCCATCGCACCGTCGCCGGGGCGCTTAGCGGCAGGCCGTCGGTGGGGAACACGGACAGCCGCTCGGCGACTGTGGTGGGCTTCGGGAGCGGCGCGATGGCGCCGCAGGCGGCCAGCAATCCCGACGCCAGGGCGGCGGCGGCAAAGCGGATCAGACGACGCATGCCTGCGCCCTCCAGATCGCGACGGCCTGCGGCCAGTCGGGCGCCTCGGTGGCGGCGAAGCCCATCGTCCGCCCCTCCGCGACGATCGGAAACAGCCGCACCGCGCGGGCGTGGGCGCCTGCGCGCAGATAGGCGCGCATCGGCTCGCGCCCGGTCCAGACCGACAGGGTGTGGTGGACGCCGTCGACGGTGCGCGCGTCGGCGAACAGGCAGCCGTGCGCCCGCCGCGCCTGCGCCATGGCGGCGGCGGCGTGCAGCCAGAAGGCGGGCGCATGCCGCGAGCGCTTCAGCCGCAGGCCGTTGATCGAGACATGCAGGGAAAGGGCCGTCATGCCTCGCCCCGCCCGTCGGTCATGCCCGCCATCACCTGCTGCAGGATGCGCGCGCGCAGCGGGCGCGGCAGGGGAGCGAGAGCCGCCTGCAGGAACCGGTTGCGCGCGCCGG
>CAYGUQ010000374.1:0-4768 GCA_964352995.1 uncultured Rhodobacterales bacterium | reverse complement strand
GATCTACATGGACGCGCCCCTCGCCCGCCTGCTGGCCGAGGCCGAGGCGCTGGCGCAGAAGGCCGGCGACAGCTTCGTCTCCGCGGAGCGGCTGCTCGTGGCGCTGGCGAAGGACGCCGCCGGCAAGCCGCTGAAGGATGCGGGCGCCGACGCGCAGCGCCTCGACGCGGCCGTGGCCGACCTGCGCAAGGGCCGCACCGCAGACAGTCAGAATGCGGAGGCCGGTTTCGACGCGCTCAAGAAGTACGCCCGCGACCTGACCCAGGCGGCGCGCGACGTCGCCGCCCGCCTTCGAGATCAGCCGGGCCGCCAGCCCCTCCGAGTCGTCGAGCAGCGCCTTCAGCAGGTGCTCCGACGTCAGCCGCTGGTGGCCTTCGCGCAGGGCGATGGTCTGGGCGGCCTGGAGGAAGCCGCGGGCGCGATCGGTGAACTTCTCCAGATTCATGGGCGAGGCTCCTTCGCAGCGCGGCCCGCTCGCCCGGATGGCGCGACGCTGGCCGCCTTGGGTGGTGAACGGCGCCCGGAACGGCGCGCCGTCTTCGCTCATGAAGTGGTGCGGACATCGGGGGACCGCAACATGCCGTGCCTGCCTGCGGTCGAGCGTCGCGCCGGCCCTCGGCGCGTGGAGCCGGCGGGGGCCTTGACCGAACGGTCCCGGCCGGCGACGTTGTCTCGCGAGATGCTTGGAAATCATTCAAGAATGCCCATTTCGAACGGCGCGGAGAGCTCAGTCATGGATGTCGGATGCCGGGAAGCGGTGAAGGATTAACTCCAGAATTAACTTTCTGAGGGCGTGCGCATTCCTTCGGGGTCGTTTGAGCCTCGCCGAGCGCGCCCACACTCCCCGCCGCCGACGTCTTCCGACGGCGCCGCGACCGACCGAGAGGAGATTGAGACGCGTGCTGGTTCTTGCCTCAGGGTCGTCGACGCGGGCGCAGATGCTGCGCCGCGCAGGCGTGGACGTGGAGATCATGCCGGCCCGTGTCGACGAGGATGCGGCCAAGGCCGCCTTCGACGCCGAGGGCGCGTCACCGAGAGACCTTGCCGACGCGCTGGCGGCGATGAAGGCGGAGCGCGTATCGCGTCGCGCGCCAGGCCGGCTGGTGCTCGGCGCGGATCAGGTGCTGTCCTGCGAGGGCCGCCGCTACGACAAGCCGGAGAACGCCGATGCGGCGCGCGAGCAACTGCGCGCGCTTCGGGGGCGAAGCCACAGCCTGCACAGCGCCGCCGCCGTCGCGCTCGACGGCGCCGTCATCTGGCGGCACGTCGGGCGCGCACGGATGGACATGAGGCCTTTTTCGGACACGTTTCTGGAACATTATGTCGCCATGGAAGGCGGAGCGCCGGCGGGGGGGCTCTACAGGTTCGAGGAGAATGGAGCGCAGCTCTTCGCAGCGGTGAAGGGGGATCACTTCACGATTCTCGGCCTGCCGCTGCTCGAAGTGCTGGGTTTCCTGCGCGCGCGGGGGGCGTTGGAGGAATGAGCGGTGTGAACGGTCCGGTGGCCGGCGTTCTGGGGTGGCCTGTCGCCCACTCGCGCTCTCCGCTGGTGCACGGCCATTGGCTGAAGCGGTACGGGCTGCGGGGCGCCTATGTCGCGCTGCCCGTCCGGCCCGATGATCTGGAGGCGGCGTTCCGCGGGCTCGTGGCGCTGGGCTTCGTCGGCGGCAACGTCACGATCCCGCACAAGGAAGCCGCGCTGGCCATGGCCGACGCCGCGACGCCGCGCGCGCGCCGCATCGGGGCGGCCAACATGCTGGTGGCGCGCGACGGCGGGATCGAGGCCGACAACACCGACGGCTTCGGCTTCATCGAGAACCTGCGCGCCGCGGCGCCCGAATGGCGCGCCGACGCCGGGCCGGCTTTGGTGCTGGGGGCGGGCGGCGCGGCGCGGGCCGTGGTGGCGGCGCTTCTCGACGCCGGTTGCTCGGAACTGCGCCTCGTGAACCGCACCCGCGCGCGCGCCGAGGCGCTCGCCGCCGCGCTCGGCGGGCCCATTCGCGTGCTGGACTGGGGCGAGGCCGCCGCTGCGGTCGGCGGGGCGGCGACGCTCGTGAACTGCACCTCGCTCGGCATGGCGGGCGCTGCGCCCTTCGACGTGCCGCTGGACGACGCGTCTCCGCACGCGCTGGCCACCGACATAGTCTATACGCCCCTGCGCACGCCCTTCCTCGCCGCGGCGGAGGGCAGGGGGCTCGCGACGGTCGATGGACTTGGCATGCTCCTGCATCAGGCGCGACCCGGCTTCGCCGCGTGGTTCGGCGTCGAGCCGGAGGTGGACGACGCTCTCCGCGCGGCGGCGCTCGACGCATGAGTCCGCCGACTGACGCGGGCGCTTCGCCGCCGTCGCTGGTCTCGATCGGGCTCACCGGCTCGATCGGCATGGGCAAGTCCACGGTCGCGGCCATGTTCGGCAGGCGCGGGGCCGCGCTCTGGGACGCGGACGCGGCGGTGCATCGCCTCTACGCGCGCGGCGGCGCGGGCGCGCGCGCCATCGGGAACCTGGCGCCGGACGCCGTCGTCGGCGGCGCGGTCGACCGGACCGCGCTGCGGCGTGCGATCCTGGAGGATCCCGATCTGCTGAGGGCTGTCGAGGCGGTGATCCACCCGCTCGTATCGACGGACAGGGCGGCGTTCCTGAGCAGAGCCCGCGGCGAGGGCGCCAGATTCGCGGTCTGCGACATTCCGCTCCTGTTCGAGACCGGAACCGACAGGATCGTCGACGTCGTCGTCACGGTTTCCGCCCCGCCCGAGGTGCAGCGCGCGCGGGTTCTGAGGCGGCCGGGCATGACGGAGGAGGTGTTCGAGGCGATGGTGGGGCGGCAGGTTTCGGATGCGGAGAAGCGGGCGCGGGCGGACTTCGTGATCGACACGGGCGGCGAACTGGCCGACACGGAGGCGCAGGTGGACGACATCGTGAAGAAGCTGGAGCAGGGGTGGCGGCGATGACGCGCGAGATCGTGCTCGACACCGAGACCACGGGGCTCGACCCCGATGCGGGCGACCGGGTGGTCGAGATCGGCGCGATCGAGCTTGTGAACCATGTCGCGACGGGGCGCGTCTTCCACGTCTACCTCAACCCCGAGCGGCCGATGAGCGCGGGAGCGGAGGCGGTCCACGGCCTCTCCGACGCCTTTCTCGCCGACAAGCCGGTCTATGCGGCGGTCGCGGCGGCGTTCGAGGCCTTCGTCGGCGAGGCGACGATGGTGATCCACAACGCCAGCTTCGACATGAAGTTCCTCAACGCCGAGCGCCGGCGGATGGGCTTCGCGGCCTGGCCGATGAGCCGCGCCATCGACACCGTCGCGATGGCGCGGCGCAAGCATCCGGGCGCGCAGGCGAGCCTCGACGCGCTGTGCCGGCGCTACGGCATCGACAATTCCGCGCGCGAGAAGCATGGCGCGCTGCTCGACGCGGAGCTGCTGGCGGAGGTCTATCTCGAGCTGATCGGCGGCAGGCAGCCGGGTTTCGGGCTCAATCTGGGCGCGGCGCGCGGCGGGGCGGGGGAGGGCGGCTCGCGGTCAGGCCCCTATGCGCCGCCGCCGCGTCCGCGGCCGCTGGCTGCGCGCCTGACCGAGGCCGAGCGCGCCGCCCATGCGGCCTTCGTCGCGGAGATGGGCGAAAGCGCGCTCTGGCTGCGTTTCGAGCGCTGAACGGCGGGCATACCGCCGCCGCACGCCGTTTTCACCCATGAGCGGGCCGCCATGAACGGGCCGGCCGGGCGATCGAGCCCGGAGGCGGCCAGGTCGGCGCCGGGGCTCAGAGCGCCAGCGTCTGCGCCTTGCCGCTCTCGACGGCGCGGGCCATGGCGACGGCCGCCGCGGCGAGATCCTGCAGGCCGACGCCGGTGCCGTCGAAGAGGGTGATCTCGTCCTCGCGCGTGCGGCCGGGGTGGTCGCCGTTGATCACGCGGCCGAGCGGGGTGACGGCGTCCTCGCCGATCAGGCCCTTGGCGACGGCGTGCTGCGCCTCTCCGATGCTGATCGACTGCGCGACCTCGTCGGTGAAGACGGTGGCGCGGGCGAGCAGGGCGGCGTCGACCTCCTGCTTGCCCTTGGTGTCGGTGCCCATGCAGGCCAGATGCGTCCCCGGCTTCACCCAGTCCGCCATGATCTGCGGCTCGGTCGAGGAGCCGATGGTGATGATCACGTCGGCCTCGGCGCAGAGGCGCTCGCGCTCGACCGCCTCGAAGGGCAGGCCGATCTCGGCCGCGACCGCGCCGAGCTTCGGCAGCATCTCGGGGTGGTAGTTCCACGCCACGACGCGGTCGAACGCGCGCTGCTCGGCGGCGGCGCGGAGCTGGAACTGAGCCTGATGGCCGGCCCCGACCATGCCGAGCACCTTCGCGTCCTTGCGCGCCAGATGAGCGATGGACACCGCCGACGCCGCGGCGGTGCGCAGCGCGGTGAGGTGATTGCCGCCGACAAGCGCCTTGAGCCGGCCGGTGTCCGGATCGAAAAGGAATACGGTGGACTGGTGGTTCGTCAGGCCTTTCGCCGCGTTTCCGGGCCAGTATCCGCCCGACTTCAGACCCAACACGAGCCCCGCGCGGTCGAAGCCCGACTTGAAGCCGTAGAGCGCATCGGCATGGCCAATGGCTTCACGGATAACGGGAAAATTGTAGGCGTCGCCCTTCGCCATGGCCGCGAAGACCTTTTCGACGGCCTCGAAGGCGTCGCTACGGCTCACGACTTCCTTGCAGACATCTTCCGACACGATGGCGATGGCGGCGGCGTCTTTCATTGGGCGGGCTCCGGCAGGCTGGGGA
>CAYGUQ010000373.1:0-4796 GCA_964352995.1 uncultured Rhodobacterales bacterium | reverse complement strand
GAGCAGCACGTCGCCCGTGAAGTCGGCGACGTCGAGGTCGCCGAAGCGGGCCGAGTTGACGAGGATCGAGCTGTCGCCGGCCACGATCAGCACGTTGCCGCCCAACTGCGTGATGGTCAGGTCGGCGCTCGTCAGCCCCGATCCGCGAAAATCGAGCGTGTCGGACTGCTGCAGGAAATCGAGCACGATGCGGTCGTCGCCCCAGGAGGCCTCGTTGAACACGAAGACGTCGCGGCCCGGCCCGCCCTGCATCCGGTCGTTCCCGGCGCCGCCGATGATGGTGTCGTCGCCGAGATTGCCGAGCAGGGTGTCGTCGCCGTCGCCGCCGATCAGAACCTCGTTTCCGCGGAAGCCGACGACGATGTCGTCTCCCGCGCCGCCATCGATGCTGTCGTTCCCGCGGCCGGGCTTGATGACGTCGTCGCCGTCGCCGCCGAGGATCGTGTCGTCGTCATTGCCGGACAGGATGACGTCGTTCCCGGCGCCGCCCTCGATGCTGTCGTCGCCCGCTGCGCTCTTGATGGTGTCGTCTCCGTCGCCGCCGAGCACCGTGTCGTTCCCTATGCCCGACAGCGCGATGTCGTCGCCGGCCCCGAGGTCGATGACGTCGGCGCCGCCAAGGGACTTCACCACGTCATTCCCGCCCTGCGCGGCGATGACGTCGACGTCGCCGCCGCCGGTCAGCCGGTCCTGATCGGAGCCGCCTACGATCGTGGGCTCCGGCGCCGCGCCGCCGCCGCCGCCTCCGTCGCCGAGGCGGATGATGGTGTCGCCCCCGGCCGCGCTCGCCGTGAAGGCGCCCGATGCGAGGCCGTCGAAGGCGACCCTGGCGACGCCCGCGGCGCCGCCGTCGATCGTCAGCACGCCGCTGCCGCCGTCGAAGTCCAGATCGCCGGCGTCTAGCGCCAGACCGGTGATCAGCAGACGGTCGTCGAGCCCGAAGCCTTCGACCTCGTCGCCGTCGAACGCGGCCAGCGCGCCGCGCGCCGTGTCGGCGCCGCCGGCGTCCAGCCGCGCCAGGTCGGGGCCGCGCCCGAGGTCGATCACGTCGGCGCCCGCGCTTCCCTCGAGGGTGAAGCCCAGCAGCACGGTGAACCCCGTGTCCCGCAGCACGGGCTTTCCGCCCACATCGACGCGCAGTTCGTCGGCGCTGATGGAGACGTCGGCCAGCGTCAGGCCGATCCCGTTGTCGATCACCGCGGCGCCGCGAAACGCCGGCGCCTGACCGGTCCGATCGGTCAACACGGCGCCGTTGAAGCCGGCGTCGTTGAACACGACGCCGGGCGGCAGTGCGGCGGGCGGGTTGAACAGGGCGGTGAAGCCGTCGGCGAACAGATCGACGCTGGCGTCGGCGGCCGGGCCGTCGAACTCCGGCGCCGGCGGGAGATCTCTGACGCTGGGGATCTCGACCGCGTCGGTGACGGTGACGCTGATCGGAACGACGGCGTCCACGACCAATAGATCGCTCGCGCGCGGCGTTACGTTGCGAAATTCGATCACGCGACCCAGCAAGGACATCGGACGCTCCTACAAACACGGGGCGGGCCAATCGTCGTCGCGCCCGCCGTTAACCATCACCGTAGACCACGCCGCCCGCCAAAGGCCAGCCGCGTGTCGGCGGGCGTCTCCCGCATGGCCGCATCCGGCGGAGGGTCGGCCGTCCCGACCGGATGCGGGCGACCCTCTCTCTTTCTTCCGGCCTGACTTACCCGAAGAGCAGCACGTCGCCGGCGAAGTCTGCCCCCGAGAGGTCGCCGAAGCGGGCCGAGTTGATGACGATTGAGCTGTCGCCGGCCTCGATCAGCACGTTGCCGCCGGGGGCGGAAGTGATTGTGAGGTCCGCCCGCGTCAGGCCCGAGCCGGTGAAGTCGAGCGTGTCGGACTGGGGCAGGAAATCGAGCACGATGCGGTCGTCGCCCCAGTTCGCGTCGTTGAACGTGAAGACGTCGCGTCCCGGCCCGCCCTGCAGGCGGTCGTTCCCGGCGCCGCCGATGATGGTGTCGTCGCCGAGATTGCCTAGCAGGGTGTCGTCGCCCTCGCCGCCGACCAGCAGCTCGTCGCCGCGGAAACCGACCACGATGTCGTCGCCGTCGCCGCCGTCGATGCGGTCGTCGCCCCGGCCCGGCTTGATGACGTCGTCGCCGTCGCCGCCGAAGATGATGTCGTCGTCATTGCCTGACAGGATGACGTCGTTGCCGTCGCCGCCCTCGATGCTGTCGTCCCCCGCGCCGCTCTTGATGGTGTCGTTTCCAGCGCCGCCGAGCACCGTGTCGTTTCCGGTTCCGGACAGGACGACGTCGTTCCCGGAACCCAGCGTGATCTCGTCGTCGTCGGCGAAGCTCTTGACCGTGTCGTTCCCGCCGAGCGCGTCGATCGTGTCGGCTCCGGCGGTGCCGCTGATGCGGTCGTCGCCCTCGGTCGGGCCTTCGGTCGCGTCGCCCACCGTCACGCTGATCGCCTGCGTCGCGGTGTTGAAGCCGTCGCTGGCGGAGACCTCGAGGTCGTAGGTGTTGTCGCCGCCTGCGTCCGCCGGCGCTTCGAAGTCGGGCGCGGCGAGGAAGGCCAGCGCGCCGGTCGTCGCGTTCAGCGTGAAGAGCGCGGCGTCGACGCCGCTAGCGATGGCGTAGGTCACCGGTTGCGCCTCCGGGTCGGTCGCCTCGACGTCGCCGAGAAAGGCGATGTTCTCGACGGTGACGATGGCGGCGCTGGAGGTGAAGATCGGGGCGCCGTTCACCTCGAAGGCGCCGAGGTCGGCCGGGCCCGCCCTCGCCACGCCGCGCTGGTCGGCGGTGGCGGCGGTCGCGCCCTTGTTGACGGCGAGGCCGTCGGCCTTCAGCGCCACGGTCTCCGTTGGGCCGCCGTTGTCGGCCAGCACGCCGGCCGCCGTGGTTGTGCCGGAGATCAGCGCCGTCTGGGCGAACACCAGCGCGGCGTCGCCGTTGGAGATGCTCTGGTCGCTGGTCGAGATGGTTCCTGACACGTTGCCGCTGCCGCCCGTGGCGAAGTTGCCGACAACAAGGCTGTTCACGAGGCTCACGTCGCCTGCGCGCGAGAAGACGGCGCCGCCGGCGCCGTTCGCGCCAGTCGCGGCGTTGCCGGTCAGCGTCGCGCCGATCAACTCGACCAGAAAGACGCTGCTGTCGCTGGCGATGGCGCCGCCCTTGGCGTTGAGGCCGGTGACGGTGTTGCCGCTGAAGGTGCTGTTCTCGATCTGGATCGGGCCCTGTGAGAAGAGGCCGCCGCCCTCAGCTTCCTCGCCCTCGCTCGTGTTGCCGCTGACGGTGCTGCGGATGAAGGTCGCGTCATCGACTACGAAGGCGCCGCCGCCGGCGCTGAAATCGCCAAGGGCGCTGTTGCCGCTGATCGTGCTGTCGGTCGCCGTCAGGTTGCTGTCCGCGAACACGCCGCCGCCGGCGCCGTTGTCATCCGTGACGGTGTTGCCGCTGATGGTGCTGCGCACGAGCGTCACCGAAGTGCCGAACACGCCGCCGCCGATCGCGGTGGCGATGTTGCCGCTGATCTCGCTGTCGGTCAGCGCCACGTCGCCGAAACTGGCGACGCCGCCGCCGAACGCATTGCTGCCGCTGGCGCGGTTGTCGCTGACGAAGGTCTCGACAAGCGTGACGTCGCCCTCGGCGAGAATGGCGCCGCCATTCCCGCTGGCGCCGTTCACGCTGTTGCCCGCCAGCAGTGAGCGCGTCGCCGTCACGTCGCTTTCGCTGATGATCGCGCCGCCGTCGATCGCGCGGCCGCCGGTCAGCGTGAGGTCCTCCAGCGTCAGGTCGTTGTTGAAGCCGGTGACGTTGAAGATCCGGCTGTTGTCGTCCAGCCGGTCGTTGCCCGAGGCCAGCACGTTGGTGATGTTGTCCGCATCGGCGATGTCGTCGCCGAAGGCGTCGCCGCTGATGGTGACCCCCGCCTCGCCGCCGAGCACCGTCAGCGTGTCTGTGACCAGAAGCTCGCCCTGGGTCAGCCGGATAAAGCTGACGTTCGCGGCGAAGGTGATGGTGTCCGGCCCAGCCGACTGGTTCGCCAGCTGCACCGCCTGACGCAGGGTCAGCGGGCCGTTGAAATTGGTGAATTCGGATTCGGTGTCGACAATGAAGGTCGCCATGGCGGGATGTCCTGTTTCTGACCGCTGTTCGTGCGGGGCGGTCGCAGGCCGAGGGCCTGACGTTCGCTCTTTTGATGAAGCATTGCGGACGCGGCGAGGCCGGGACCGATCGTCATGGAGACGCCAAGGGAGATCCGCCGCAGGCGCGCAGGCCGATCTCCGGCGCCGGTTCTCCGGCAGTGGGCGCGCGCGACGTATCGAGGTGAATTTGTGCGCCCATTAATTTGATCAGAACATCTGACACGAGCGAATGCAAATAAATTGAGCAAAAAAAGATTATAAATAAATCATTAATTTATCACATCTCTTGCGTGTATAAAGTCGATTCTCTTAATGCGATATGCTTCGCGCGCTCAGCCGAACAACAGCACGTCGCCGGCGAAGTCGTTCACGTCGAGCGCGCCGAAGCGGGCGGAGTTGATCAGGATCGAGCTGTCGCCGGCCTCGATCAGCACGTTGCCGCCGGGGGCGGCGCTGATCGTGAGGTCCGCCAGCGTCAGTCCCGATCCGCGGAAGTCCAGCGTGTCGGACTGCGGCAGGAAATCGAGCACGATGCGGTCGTCGCCCCATGAGGCCGCGTCGAACACGAAGACGTCGCGGCCCGGCCCGCCCTGCAGGCGGTCGTCGCCGGCGCCGCCGAAGATCGTGTCCTCGGTGACAAAGCCCAGCAGCGGGTCCTTTC
>CAYGUQ010000372.1:0-4824 GCA_964352995.1 uncultured Rhodobacterales bacterium | reverse complement strand
AGTTCTGGCTCACCGGCTTCGCGCCGGACCTCTGGCCGTTCATCCTGTCGGGCCTGGTGCTCGTCGTGGTCGTCGGGCTGCCGAACGGCCTGACCGACCTGCGCCTGCCCGGGGCGCCGGGCCGGAGGCCGCGCCATGGACGGTGAGGCGCCCGGCGCGCAGGCCATCCAGGTCGACGGGCTGCGCGTCGTGTTCGGGGATTTCGTGGCGATCCCCGATCTCAGCTTCGTGGCGCATTACGGCGAGATCCATGGCGTCATCGGCCCGAACGGGGCGGGCAAGACGACGCTGCTCGACGTCGTGACCGGCAAGACGCGGCCGCGGGCGGGCAGGGTGCTGCTCGACGGCCGCATCGACCTGCGCCGGCTGTCGGAGCCGGAGATCGCGCTGGCCGGCGTCGGCCGCAAGTTCCAGAAGCCGAGCGTGTTCGAGGCGCTGACGGTGCGCGAGAACCTCGACATGGCGCTGCGCCTGCGCCCGCGCTCGATCCTGCGGGAGCTGCGCGGCTGGTCCGACCCGCGCCGCGCCGCCCGCGCCGGCGAGGTGCTGGAGGAGATCGGCCTCGCCGACCGCGCCGCCGAGCCCGCCGGCGTGCTCGCCCACGGCCAGAAGCAGTGGCTGGAGATCGGCATGCTGCTGATGCAGCGCCCCAAGCTGCTGATGCTCGACGAACCCGTCGCGGGCATGACGGAGCAGGAGACGGCGCACACGGCGGACCTCGTGCGCCGCCTGCGCGCGCCCGACCGCGCCATCCTCGTCATCGAGCACGACATGGCCTTCGTGGAGGAGATCGCCGACCGCGTGACCGTGCTGCACGAGGGCCGGCCGATCTTCGAGGGCCGCATGGCCGACGCGCGGGCCGACGCGCGGGTGCGCGAAGTCTATCTGGGGCGCCGCTGATGCCGCTCGCCGTCCATGACCTCCGCCAGCGGTACGGCTCGGCGCTGATCCTGGAGGGGATCGGCTTCGAGATGGCGCCGGCCTCCTGCATGGCGCTGCTCGGCCGCAACGGCGCCGGCAAGACGACGCTGCTCCGCACGCTCATGGGCGTGATGCCGACGGACGGCGGCCGCATCGTCTTCGAGGGCGCCGACCTCACCCGCGCGCCCTCGCATCTGCGCGCCCGCGCCGGCATGGGCTATGTTCCGCAGGGGCGCGAGATCTTCGCCGACCTCACCGTCGGCCAGAACGTCGAGATCGTGCTGCGCAACCACCGCACGCCCGAACCCGACGCCGCGCGCGACGAGGTCGTGTCGCTGTTTCCGGTGCTTGGCAAGATGTGGCGGCGGCGCGGGGGCGATCTGTCGGGCGGCCAGCAGCAGCAGCTCGCCATCGCGCGCGCCCTTGCGCCGCGGCCGCGGCTGCTCATCCTCGACGAGCCGACCGAGGGCGTGCAGCCCTCGATCGTGGAGGATGTCGAGGCCGCGATCGCAGCGCTCAAGGGGCGCATGGCGATCCTGCTCGTCGAGCAGTATTACGACTTCGCCCGCTCCCTCGCCGACGCCTATGTCGTGCTCGACCGGGGCCGCATCGCGCTGCGCGGCGCCGGGCGCGACATGGAGGCGGACGGCGTCGCCCGCTTCCTGTCGGTCTGACCTCCTGAGGAAAAGCCAATGAGCACGAGCCACCATCTCGACGCGCGCCCCGAGAACCTGTTCTGGGGCTATTTCGACGCCGCCACGCCGCCCGTGATCGAGGTCGACAGCGGCGACGAGGTCGTCCTCGACTGCATGCCGGCCTGCGTCCGCGCGGAGCTTCCCGCGGGCGGGAAGGGCGTGCTGCCGGAGCATATGGCGGCGCTGGAGGCCCATGACGGGCGCATGGGGCCGGGGCCGCACTTCATGACCGGGCCGGTCTTCGTGCGCGGCGCGGCGCCGGGCGACATGCTGCAGGTCGACATTCTGGAGGCGACGCCGCTGCAGGACTGGGGCTTCACCGCCATCATGCCGCTGCTCGGCGCGCTGCCGGACGAGTTCACCAACTACCAGCAGATGTTCCTGTCCATCGACCGCGCCGCGCGAACCTGCACGACGCCCTTCGGCCTGACCATGCCGCTGGAGCCTTTCTTCGGCGTGATCGCCGTCGCGCCGCCGAAGGCGTGGGGGCGCATCGGCTCGCCGCAGCCCCGCGCCCATGGCGGCAACATGGACAACAAGGAGCTTGTCGTCGGAACGACGCTCTATCTGCCGGTGCACAACGAGGGCGCGCTGTTCTCGGCCGGGGACGGCCACGGGCGGCAGGGCGACGGCGAGGTCTCCATCGCCGCGGTCGAGACGGCGCTGCGCGGCCGCTTCCGGCTGACGGTGCGCAAGGACATGGCGACCGAGGGGCCGTTCGCGGAGTCGCCGGACCACCTGATCTCCATGGGCTTCCATGAGACGCTCGACGAGGCGATGCGCCGGGCCGTGCGGCAGATGGTGGCGCTGGTCGCCGGGCGGTCGGGCCTGAGCCGGGACGACGCCTACATGATGCTGAGCCTCGCCGGCGACCTGCGCATCACGCAGGTCGTGGACGGCGAGAAGGGCGTCCACATGATGTTCCCGAAGAAGTGGCTCAAGACTGGCTGAGCCGATCCCGGCGCAAGGGCGGCGGCGGAGCCCGGACGGCTTCCGCCGCACCCCCGCCGCGCCCCGGTCGCCGCGGCGTTTGCGGAAGGCGCTCGGGGTCTCGCCGGTCCCGCTCCTGAAGGCGCGCGCGACCTGTCGCGTCGCAGCCGAAGCCTTGCTGGATGCGTCTGTTGCGGCGGCGCGGCGCCCGGCGCCAGCCGCCGCGGCCGCCACTTCGGTCCGAGACAGACCCGGCCGCCGCAGAGGTGTCGCGAGAGACGCCTGACCCGCTCTCCACGCGCAGGGCGGTCGAGGACAATCCGCGCGTCCACCCGCTCGCCGAGGCCGCCGACCCGCCGCCTCCGGAGCTGGTCAGCGCTTCCGGCATGTCGTTGATACGATCCACGCCAACGATTTCAGCCTCTACGAGGCGTTGAACACCGTCATCCAGTACGAGCCCGTCGACCTGCTCGACCCCGAGACCCGCGGCCTGTTCGCCGCAATCGGTCTCGAAAAGGGCGAACCGTTCGCGCCGGACGCGCGCCATCCCCGAGGATGCGGCGGCCATCGGCGACGCCGCCGCGTAGTCGATCGTGTGGCGTCCGCGCGAGGACCGAAGCATGGGCGGCATTCGCATCTATCCGGATCGGCAGTGGATCGGCGCGCTTCTCATCAAGAACGTCTTCTTCAACGGCGCCGACGGGCTGACGATGAACCCTGATGCTCGGGTCGCCTTCCACTACCCCCGCGCGGCGGCGACGCCGGCGATGGCGAAGCCGCGGGTCGGCTCGGGCTCCGATTGCGGGGTCGCCTTCGTCGATGCAGGCGGCGAACCCTTCGCTTGCGCCGAGACCTGCAAGGTGACGTCGCCGCCGAACGCGCCGTTCGACAACTTCCGGGCGTTCACCCTCCACGACGCGCAGACCCGCTCGATGCTCCCCTCGGATCGTCGGCCGCCGACAATCGACAGCATCCGGAACGATCCCGCGGCGAATCCGGACGGCGCCATCGACATCTTCTTCCGCCCTGAGTCGCCGGCAGGCAGGGAGGCGAACTGGCTTCAGACCATCCCGGCCAAGAGCCGGTTCGTCATCCTTCGCATGTACGGCCCGCTCGCACCGCGGTTCGAGCGGAGCTGGAAGCCGAGCGACGTCTCGCGCGTCCAATAGGCGCAGACGGCTTGCCGCCGACCGCGCGGTCCGTCACGCTCTCGCAGTCGTGAACGCCGAGGCTTGGTCATGCTCAGAAACGTCCTTCTCGCCGTCCTGCTGATGTCCGCCGCGCCGCTCGCCGCGCAGGAAGGGCCGGCGGACGCCGCCATCACCATCGACCAGGTGCAGGTGTCGCTTCTGATCGGCGGCGCCGCCGGCGGCGGCGTTCTGACCTTCAAGGGCAAGGACTATCCGTTCAGCCTCGGCGGCGTCGGCGTCGGCGGCATCGGCGTGTCGCGACTCTCCGCCGAGGGCGAGGTCTGGGGGCTGGACGCGCCCGGCGACATCGAGGGCGCATACGCCCAGCTCCGGGCGGGCGCGGTCGCAGGAGACCAGGCGACCGACAGCTGGCTCTGGATCGAGAACGGTTCGGGCGTGCGCATTCGCCTGCGCAGCCGGCGCGAGGGCGTGGCCCTCTCGGTCGGCGGCGACGCGATCGTCATCCGGCTGGACTGACGCGTGCGCGCGTCGAAGCCTGCGCCGCCTGTCTCCGGCGGCGCCCCGTCACGGTCGGATAGGGGCGCGGCCGCCCTGCGGGGCGAAGCAGCTTGCCTGAGCCCGTGCGAACGGAGCGGCGGGGACGGAACGCCAGCCGGACGATCAAGGGCGGCGACGCGCAGCCGAGGCTCCCGTGCGCTGTCGACCGTCTGCGCCGTGGCCCTGGCGCTCGCCGGCGCCGCCTGCACGACGGTGATCGCCCGCTCCCCGGTTCCGGCGGACGAGATCGACGCCGCCGCCCCCTATGGCGTTCGGGTCGTCGGGGAGAAGCTCCGCGGCTGGGGCGACGTCCTTCTGGTGAGCGACCGCGACGCGCTGCTTGAGGGGCGGGCGCAGGTGCTCGGCGAGCTCTACGCCGACGCGCTCCGCACCGGCGAGCCAATCGCCCAGACGGCGCTGGCGCTCTCGGGCGGCGGCCCTGACGGCGCCTATGGCGCCGGACTCCTGAACGGCTGGACGGCGCGGGGCGACCGACCCGAATTCACCGCCGTCACCGGCATCTCGACAGGCGCGATCATCGCCATCTTCGCCTATCTCGGCCCCGAACACGACGACGACCTGACCGAGAT
>CAYGUQ010000371.1:0-4827 GCA_964352995.1 uncultured Rhodobacterales bacterium | reverse complement strand
ATGTCCGACCACGCCGAACGCCGCCACGCCGAGGACCACCACATTCCGCGCGGCCTCGTGCTGGCCGCCGCGGCGCTGGCGATCTTCACCATGGTCGCCGTCGTCTACGGCCGGGCGACCGACACGGGGCTGATGCTGGCCCCGCAGGCCGAGGCGGTCGAGACGCGCTCGCTCTACTTCACCGATTCGGCCGACGGCTCGCTGGCCGTGACGGACGCCGTGTCAGGCCAGATGGTCGCATTGCTGTCAGAGGGACAAGACGGTTTCATTCGGGGAGTGTTGCGTGGGCTGACGCGCGGCCGTGCGGTGACGCGGGAAGGGGGCGACGACGTGCTGGCGCTGACGCGCTGGGACGACGGGCGGCTCTCGATCTCCGACCCCGTGACGGGCGAGCGGTTCTTCCTGAACTCGTTCGGGACGGACAACCTTCAGGCCTTCGCGCGACTGCTGGCGTCAAGGGAGGACATCCAGTGACAGAGCGCCCGACGATCGCGCCCAAAGGCGCGCCGATCCTGTTCAAGCGACGCTTCGAGGTGCCGTGCACCGTCGAGGTGAGCCATACCTTCGAAAGCCTCCACGCCCATGTGGCGCTCGACGGCGACGTGGCCGTCGCGCCGGGCGACGAGGTGCTTGTCCACGGCGCCCCCATCGAGGTGCCCTACGGCGAGGTGCGTACCGAACGCCGCACCGCGACCGTGACCCAGGCGACGATCTGGGAGCGGATGTGGACCCGCGCCACCGGCGACCTGGAGTTCATGGAGCTCTGCGAGTTCTCCTTCAGCGAGGAGGTCCGGCCATGAACGCCCATGCCGGCATCGCGCCAGAGAAGGCCCATGGGGCGGTGAACGACACCACCCGCATGGCGACCGAGACGACCCTGCTCAACCCGCGCTTCTACACCACCGACTTCGACGAGATGGACAAGCTCGACGTATCGCCGGTGCGGCAGGAGTGGGACGCGCTGATCGCCGAGATGAAGGCGGACCCCAACAAGGGCCACTTCAAGAAGACGGCGGACTGGGACGCGGTCGACTTCGAGGGCATGGACCCCGAGCTGCGCCGCGAGCTGATCGACTTCCTCGTCTCCTCGCTCACGGCCGAGTTCTCCGGCTGCGTGCTCTACAAGGAGATGAAGAAGCGCGGCTCCAACCCCGACATCTGCGAGCTGTTCAGCTACATGTCGCGCGACGAGGCCCGCCACGCCGGCTTCATCAACGACGCGCTGAAGGAAGCCAACATCGGCGTGAACCTCGGGTTCCTGACCAAGGCGAAGAAGTACACCTACTTCAAGCCGAAGTTCATCTACTACGCGACCTATCTCAGCGAGAAGATCGGCTACGCCCGTTACATCACGATCTTCCGCCACCTCGAGAAGCACCCCGAGAAGCGGTTCCACCCGATCTTCAAGTGGTTCCGCGAGTGGTGCAACGACGAGTTCCGCCACGGCGAGGCGTTCTCGCTGCTGATGCGGGCCGACCGGCGCACGCTGACGGGGCTCAACAAGCTGTGGATCCGATTCTTCGTGCTGGCGGTGTTCGCGACGATGCATGTCCGCGACATGGCGCGGCCGGCCTTCCACAAGGCGATGGACATCGACATCGAGGACTACGACCGCGAGGTGTTCCGCGTCACCAGCGAGATCTCCAAGCAGTGCTTCCCGATCCAGCTCGATCTGGAGCATCCCGCCTTCTGGCCGGGGCTGCGGGCGCTCAACCGCATCAACCTCGCGATGGACGATGCGCGGCGGCAGGGCGGGCCGATGGGCTGGCTGCGCAAGGTCGGCCTCGGCGCCCGCGCGGGCCTCGTGTTCGCGCGGCTCTACCTGCTGCCGGTGAAGCGCTCGGAACTGCCCGAGACCTCGCGTCTGCAACCGGTCTGGTGAGGCGATGAGCGACGTCTGGCTCGCCCTCGGCTACGCGCTGTTTCTCTGGTGGTTCGGCACCGGGGCGGTCCTGCTCATGGGCCGGACGTCGCGCACGCTGGCGGCGGGTCTGGCGGTCGCGCTCGGCGTCGTCTCCCTCTGGGGCGTCTGGGCGACGATGGACGCCCAGACGCCCTGGAGCGCGATCTGGGCGTTCACGGCCGGCGTCGGCCTCTGGGGCTTCCACGAGGCGACGTTCCTCGGCGGCGCGCTGACGGGGCCGCGGCGCGCGCCGTGCCCGCCCGACGCCCGCGGCTGGCGGCGCTTCCGCCTGGCGGCCGCCACGCTGATGCACCACGAGATCGCGCTGGCGCTGACGACGGTCGGCCTCGCGCTGTGGCTGCAGGGCGCGGCGAATCCCGTCGCGCTGTGGACCTTCGTGGCGCTCTGGCTCATGCGCCTGTCGGTCAAGTTCAACATATTTCTCGGCGCGCCGAATGTCGCAGACGAGTTTCTGCCGGATGACCTGCGCTATCTGGCGACCTACTTCTCGCCCCGGCCGATGTCTTTGCTGTTTCCGGTTTCCGTGACGGTGGGAACGGTTGCGGCGGGGGGCCTGCTGCTGCATGCGGTGACGGTGGCGGAGACGGACTTCGCGGCGGCGGGCCTGACGCTCGTCGGCGCATTGACGGCTCTGGGAACGCTGGAGCACTGGTTTCTGGTCCTGCCCGTGCGCGAAGCCGCGCTCTGGAAGTGGTGGACCGAAAAGCGCGCGGAAAGGCGCGCGGGCCGCGCCGAGGGGGCGCTCAAGCTGATGGCGTCGACGGCGCCGACGCCAGGGAGGTGACGATGGACTACGAGAATTTCTTCCGGACATCGCTGGAAGGACTGCGGGCGGAAGGCAACTATCGGGTCTTCGCGAACCTTGAGCGGCGGCGCGGGAACTTCCCCAAGGCGGTGCGGCGCAGCGGCGGCGGCGAGTCGGAAGTCACGGTCTGGTGCTCCAACGACTATCTCGGAATGGGTCAGCACCCGGCGGTTCTGGGCGCGATGCACGAGGTGCTCGACAGCTGCGGCGCCGGCGCCGGCGGCACGCGCAACATCTCCGGCACCAACGTCCACCATGTCGCGCTGGAGGCGGAGCTCGCCGACCTGCACGGCAAGGAGGCGGCGCTGCTCTTCACCTCCGGCTACGTCTCGAACTGGGCGGGCCTCGGCACGCTCGGCGCCAAGATCCCCGGCCTCGTCATCCTGTCGGACGCGCTGAACCACGCCTCGATGATCGAGGGCGTGCGCCACAGCCGCGCCGAGAAGATGATCTGGCGGCATAACGACCTCGCCGACCTTGAGGCCAAGCTGCGCGCCATCGAGCCGGGCCGGCCGAAGCTCATCGCCTTCGAGAGCGTCTATTCGATGGACGGCGACATCGCGCCGATCGCGGAAATCTGCGACCTGGCCGAGAAATATGGCGCGATGACCTATATCGACGAGGTCCATGCGGTCGGGATGTACGGCCCCCGCGGCGGCGGCGTCGCCGAGGCGCGCGGCCTGATGCACCGGATCGACTTCATCGAGGGCACGCTGGGCAAGGCCTTCGGCGTGGTCGGCGGCTACATCACCGCGACCGCCGCGGCGATCGACTTCATCCGCAGCTTCGCGTCGGGATTCATCTTCACGACGTCGCTGCCGCCGCATGTCGCCGCCGGGGCGACCGCCTCGATCCGCCACCTGAAGCAGTCGTCGGTCGAGCGGGAGGGCCAGCGCGCCGCCGTCGCCAAGGTGCGCGCGAAGCTCGACCGGCTGGGCATTCCCCACGCGCCGAACCCCAGCCACATCATCCCGGTGATGGTCGGCGACCCGGTGAAGTGCAAGATGCTCAGCGACATCCTGCTCGAGAACTACGGCATCTACATCCAGCCGATCAACTACCCCACCGTGCCGAAGGGGACCGAGCGGCTGCGCATCACGCCCGGCCCGCTCCACACGGACGCCGACATCGACCACCTCGTGCGCGCGCTGAACGATCTCTGGTCGCAATGCGCGCTGTCGCGCCAGGTGGCCTGAGGCCGGAGCGATGGACGGCGCCGGCGCTCCGTTCGAGACCGGCGGCGCCGGCGGCCCCGCGGAGGGCCGCCAGACAGGCGACGTCCCGACCGCCAGCGTGACGCTGTTCCGCTTCGCGACGCGCTGGAACCGCCACTGGGCCTGGTGGCAGATGCTCAACTCGCGCTGGAAGCTCAAGCGGCTGCCCGGCGCGACCTTCATGCGCCAGTGCGGCACGGGCTCGCGCGAGGGGTTCTATCCCTGGCCGAATTTCGGCGTCTACGGCGTGCTGGCGGCGTGGCCGTCGCTGGCGCATGCGCGCGAGCAGGTCGAGGGCAGCCGGGTCTATCGCCGCTACCGCGAACACGCCGCCGAGCACGTCACGCTCTACCTGCACGCCACCCGCTCGCGCGGGGCGTGGGGCGGCTCGGCCCCGTTCGAGGTGTGCGCGCCGGCCGACGCCGAGGGGCCGGTGGCGGTGCTGACGCGCGCCTCGATCCGCCCGCGCTCGCTGCGCGACTTCTGGGGCCGCACGCCCGGCATCCGCGCGGAGATCCCGCTGGACCCGCGCGAAGGCGGGCTGGCGTTCCGCATGGGGCTCGGCGAGCTGCCGTGGCTCAACCAGATCACCTTCACGCTCTGGACCGACCGCGAGGCCCTGCAGCGCTTCGCATGGGCGCCGGAGAGCGCGCACGGGCAGGCGATCGCCGCCGCCCGCGCGGGAGACTGGTTCTCGGAATACCTCTTCGCCCGCTTCACGGTGGCGGGCGTTCACGGCGACTGGTCCGACGCGGACCTCTCGCACCTCAAGCAGACCGCCTGAAACGCCGTCGGAAAGGCCGCCGCCCATGCCCGCCCTCGCCGAAGCCGCCGCCCCGAAGTCGAACGCAGGCCATTTGCCGACATAGATGCGGAACCAGGGC
>CAYGUQ010000370.1:0-4846 GCA_964352995.1 uncultured Rhodobacterales bacterium | reverse complement strand
CGTGACCGACGCCAACAACCTGTTCGGCGCGCTGGAGTTCTCCGAGACCGCGGCCAGGGCCGGCGTCCAGCCGATCGTGGGCCTCTCGCTCGCGCTCGCCTACGCCGAGGCCGACCGCCCCGGAGACCGCGCGCCGGAGCCCGCCGAGATCGCGCTCTACGCTCAGGACGAGGCCGGCTACCGCAACCTCATGGCGCTGAGCTCCCACGCCTACCTCACCGGCGTCGACGGCCGCCGCGCCGTAGGGCTCGACGCGCTGGCGCCCTGCGCCGGCGGGCTGATCCTGCTGACCGGCGGCCCCGACGGCCCGTTCGGCCGCCTCGTGCGCGCCGGTCGCCGCGACGCCGCGCTCGCCCTGCTCGACCGGCTTCAGGCGCTGTTCCCCGACCGGCTCTACGTCGAGCTCCAGCGCCACGGCGAGGGCGAGACGCCGCGCACCCCGGCCGAGGAGGAGACCGAGCCCTTCTTCGTCGAGACCGCCTACGCCCGCGACCTGCCGCTCGTCGCCTCCAACGACGCGCATTTCCCCGACGCCGCGATGTACACGGCCCATGACGCGTTCCTCTGCGTCGGCTCCGGCAGCTACGTGACGCAGGAGAACCGCCCCCGGCTGACGCCCGAGCACTGGTTCAAGCCCGCCGCCGCCATGGTCGCGCGCTTCGCCGACCTGCCGGAAGCCTGCGCCAACACCGTCGAGATCGCGCGCCGCTGCGCCTTCCGCCCGCGCACCTGCGCCCCGATCCTGCCGCGCTTCGCCGACGACGAGGTGGATGAGCTGCGGCGGCAGGCGCGCGAGGGTCTCGCCGAACGCCTGCGGGTCGTTCCGCCCGCCGCCGAACGAAAAGTCTACGAGGACCGTCTCGACTACGAGCTCGGCGTCATCGAGGGCATGGGCTTTCCCGGCTACTTCCTCATCGTCGCCGACTTCATCAAATGGGCGAAGTCGCAGGACATCCCCGTCGGCCCGGGCCGCGGCTCCGGCGCCGGCTCGCTGGTGGCCTGGGCGCTGACCATCACCGACCTCGACCCCCTGCGCTACGGCCTGCTGTTCGAGCGCTTCCTCAACCCCGACCGCGTGTCGATGCCCGACTTCGACATCGACTTCTGCATGGATCGCCGCGAGGAGGTCATCGCCTACGTCCAGCGCCGCTACGGCGCCGACCGCGTGGCGCAGATCATCACCTTCGGCGCCATGCTCTCCAAGGCCGCCGTGCGCGACGTCGGCCGCGTGCTGCAGCTGCCCTACGGCCAGGTCGACCGGCTGTCGAAGATGATCCCGGTGGAGGGCGTGAAGCCCGTCTCCGTCAAGCGCGCCCGCGCCGAGGAGCCGCGGCTGCAGGAGGCCGCGAAGGAGGAGCCGGTCGTCGCCGAACTCCTCGACATCGCCGAGAAGGTCGAGGGCCTGCTGCGCAACGCCTCCACCCACGCCGCCGGCGTCGTGATCGGCGACCGGCCGCTGGTCGAGCTCTGCCCGCTCTACCGCGACGCCCGCGCCGAGACGCCCGCCACCCAGTTCAACATGAAGTGGGTCGAGCAGGCGGGGCTGGTGAAGTTCGACTTCCTCGGCCTGAAGACGCTCACCGTCATCCAGAACGCGCTCGACCTGCTGAAGAAGCGCGGCGTGACGGTCGACATCTCGGCGATCCCGCTCGACGACCCCGCCACCTACGAGCTCTACGCCCGCGCCGATACGGTCGCCGTGTTCCAGGTCGAGAGCGCCGGCATGCGCGACGCCCTGCGCCAGCTCCGCCCGACCTGCATCGAGGACATCGTGGCGCTGGTGGCGCTCTACCGCCCCGGCCCGATGGAGAACATTCCCAAGTACTGCAACGTCAAGAACAAGCGCGAGGAGCGCGCCGGCATCCACCCCCTGATCGACCCGATCCTCGACGAGACCCAGGGCATCATCGTCTATCAGGAGCAGGTGATGGAGATCGCCCGCAAGATGGCGGGCTACACCCTCGGCGGCGCCGACCTTCTGCGCCGCGCCATGGGCAAGAAGATCCAGGAGGCGATGGACGCCGAGCGCCCCAAATTCCTCGAAGGCGCGGCGAAGAACGGGGTGGACGGCGCCAAGGCGCTCGAAGTCTGGAACCTGCTCGACAAGTTCGCCAACTACGGCTTCAACAAGTCCCACGCCGCCGCCTACGCAGTGGTCAGCTACCAGACGGCGTGGCTGAAGGCCAACCATCCGGTCGAGTTCATGGCCGCGGTGATGAACTGCGACATCCACCTCACCGACAAGCTCGCCGTCTACAAGCGCGAGGCGGACGCGATGGGCATCGCGACGCTGCCGCCTTGCGTGAACCGCTCCGAGGCCGGCTTCACGGTGAGCGACGGCGCCGTCGTCTACGCGCTCGGCGGGCTCAAGGGCGTGGGGCCGGAGGCGATGCGGCTGATCGCGGCCGAGCGCGCCGAGGGCGGCCGCTACGCGGACCTGTTCGACTTCGCCCGCCGCGTCGACCTGCGCCGCATCGGCAAGCGGGCGCTGGAGATGATGGCCCGCGCCGGCGCCTTCGACGCGCTCGATCGCAACCGCCGCCGCATGCTCGCCGCGATCGACCAGCTTCTGGCCTACTCGGCCGCGGCGCAGGAGGAGGCCGCCTCCAGCCAGGTCTCGCTGTTCGGCGGCGTGGCGGAGCTGCCGGCGCCGCGGCTCTCCGACGGGCCGGACTGGGACGCCGGCGACCGGCTGGCGGAGGAGTTCACGGCGGTCGGCTTCTACCTCTCCGGCCACCCGCTCGACGACGTCGCGCCGGCGCTGAAGCGCAAGCGGATCCATTTCTACCGCGACCTTGCGGCGCTCGCATCGCGCAGCGGCGTGGCGGTGGGGCGCATCGCCGGCGTGGTGATGAAGCGGCAGGAGAAGAAATCCGCCCGCGGCGCCCGCTTCGCCTTCGTCGCCCTGTCCGACCCCACGGGCATGTACGAGGCGACGGTGTTCTCCGACGTGCTCGCCGCCCATCGCGACCTGCTGGAGCCGGGCTGCCGCGTGGTGATGACCGTCGAGGCCGAACCCGGCGGCGACCAGCTCAAGCTGCTCTGCAAGGCGGTCGCGCCGGTCGAGACCGTGATCGCCGACGCCGCGGCGGCGGGTCTTCGCGTCCACCTCTCGGACCAGACCGCGCTGGCGCCGCTGCGCGCGCGGCTGGAGCCGGTGCGGGCGGGGCGCGGCGGCGCCGGCGGCGGCGCCCCCGGGCGCAAGGGCGGCCCGGTGGAGATCGTCGTCGCCGACCCCGCGCTCGGCGCCGAGATCGCGGTGCGCCTGCCGGACGCCTGGGCGGTGACGCCGGCGATCCGCGGCGCCATCAAGGCGATTGACGGCGTGCTGATGGTCGAAGACCTGTAGCGGCGTTCGGGGCGGGGGGAGAAGACGTTGGCCGACGGCGAGATAAGGATCGTCCTGCCGCAGGACGTCGACGCGGAGACGCTGGCGCGGCTGCGCGAGGCCTTCCCTGAGGCGTCGCTGGCGGAGGCCGCGCCGCCGCTCGCCGCGCAGCCCGCCGAGGCGTCCGTCGCGGTGGTCGAGGGGGCGCTGGCCAAGGCCGCGTCGGCCGCGCCCGACGCGCTGGCCTCCATCCTCGCATGGTTCGGGACGCATCCCGCCGTCTTCGGCCTCGCGGCGCTGCTGATCGGGCTCGCCGCAGGCTATGCGGCCGAGCGGGCCGTCGGCGCGCTCGCCTCCAGCGCCGCAGGAGCCCCGCCGGCGTCGGGCGCGCCGGCGCCGTTCCGCGCCCGGCTGCGCGCGGCGGCGGCGCACCTGCTGCGCGCCTTGCTCGGGCTCGCGGTCTTCACGGGGGTGGGCTTCGCGATCGGACGCGCGATCCTGCCCGGCGACCCTTCGGTGCGCGCGATGGCCGCGGCGGCCTTCCTCGCCATCGTCGGCTACCGCGTCAAGCTGCTGATCGTCGAGGCGCTGGCCGCCCCCGACGCGCCATCCAGGCGGCTGATGGGCTTTGGCGACGGCGCGGCGGCCTTCGTCCTGCGCGCCGCGCGCGTCGCCCTCGCCGGCGTTCTGGTTCTGGCGATCCTGCGCGCGGTCGTTCAGGGCGCGGCGAGCCCGCCGGGGTCCGAGGCGCTGCTCGTCGTGGCGCTGATGCTGCTCTCCGGCGCGCTGGGCGCATGGTTCTTCGTCACGGTCGGCCCGCCCGTGACCGCGTTGATGTCGCGCGGCGCCGTCGCGCCCACCTTCGCCGCCCGGAACTGGTGGGCGATCTATGTCGGCGTCGTCGCGCTCGACGTCGCCCTGAAGTCGCTCGGCGCGCTGGGGCTGCTCGGCCCCGCGGCGACGGGTGGCGGCGGGCCGACCGTCCTGATCATGATGCTGGCGCCGCTGGCCGTCGCCGGCCTCTCGCTATGGCGGCGCGAGGCGGACGCCGAGGCGGGTTCGCGCCGCCGCAGCGGCATGCTGCGTGGCGGCTTCGCGCTGGCCGAGGGCCTCGTGGTCGTCGCCGCCGCCGCGGCCGTGCTGCGGATCTGGGGCGTCGACCCGCTCGCGCCGCCCGCGCCCTCCGGCGTCGCGCGCTTCGCGCCGGCGCTGGTGGAGGCCGGCGCGATCGTCGTCGTCGGCTTCGCGCTCTGGCGGGCGCTCTCCGCCGCGCTGGACGCCGGGCCCGCCGCCGCGCCGGGCGCCATCGTCGACGAGGAGAACCAGGCGCAGTCCACCCGCATGGGCACAATCCTGCCCGTTGTGCGCGGCTTCGCGCTGGGCCTCGTGGCGGTGCTGACGGCGATGAGCGCGCTCTCGGCGATGGGGCTCGACATCGCGCCGCTGCTCGCCTCCGCCGGCGTGCTGGGGCTGGCCATCGGCTTCGGCGCGCAAAAACTCGTCAGCGACGTGATCAGC
>CAYGUQ010000369.1:0-4899 GCA_964352995.1 uncultured Rhodobacterales bacterium | reverse complement strand
CCTCGAAGAAGGCGAGGCTCGGCGCGAAGGAGTCGCTCGCCTTCGGGAATTCGCCGAGGGTTGGGTGCGCATGCCACGAGAGGTTGGCGTTCAGCGACCTCGCCATGTCGACGCCCGGGCCGCTCTCGGGGGACTGACGGGCCTCAAGAAGCGTCAGACGCCTGCTGTCGACGTCGATATAGACGCAGGCGTACCCGTAGTAGCGCCCGGACACCCAAAGGCCGGATGGCGCCGGGTCCCTGAAGCTCCACCCGCCGGGCAGTGGAAATGCGGCCAGCGCCGGCTCTCTCAGGCTGTGGCAATGGCCGACTCCCGCGGGCTCGATCGGCGTGTCGCGTTGCCAGTCGAACGTCTCGCCATCGGGCCCGATCAGCAGCGCCTTGCACCAGAGCTTTCCGTTCTTGCTTTCGACGTCGTCACGGTAGGCCACCATAACAACGCGTTGATCGTTCAGGGCGGCGACGGCGGGGTTGTGCGAGGTCTCGCCCCCGGGCTGGTCTCTCGGGTCCCAGATGCCGGTGTTCGGCCGACGCCCCTCCGGCGGCTCGGGGTTGGCCATCATCGCGAAATACGCGTAGTTCTGCGCGTTTCTGACTGCCTTGTTAGGGTTTGACGCTGCAAATTCTTTGCAGACGCCCTCGTCATACGTCAAGTCCTCTGATGAGAAAGCGGCATGCGACATCTCGTGAACGACAGTGAAAGCTCGCGCCCATGCCACCGAACCTGGCAAATATGAAGACACCCATAAGTCGCTAAAAATATTTGGGCACAAATTTATTATTGAAGATTGATATACGAATGCAGCCACTCGTCCACTGCACTTGGCGCTATCCGCCGACTTAATAAATCCGGATTGTTTCGCCATCGCAGTCGCCATCTTGCGAAGGTTGTCGACGATGATCACGCGCCTCTTCTCGGCCTCCGCGCCTCCGTCGAACATGCGCTGGTCGAAAAATCCCGTCATGAGATGATTGGGGGGCCCCTCTGCAACCGACACTCCCGCAAGGATGCTCCGATACGCCCAGCGGGCCGCATCGAAGAAGATGTCGACCTCCTCGCGGTTCATGCCCCTGAACTCCGGGTCCGCCGGCTCGGCGGGAAAGCCGCGCGCGTCGCCGGCGAGACCGTCCCCTAGGTTCGTCATCTCCGGCGCGCGCCGCGCTGCGCCGTCCTCGAGGATCTCAATCGTCACCGGCGCGCTTTGGACGATGGTCGCCTTCGACGTCCGATCGATCGTCGGCGCCCGCCCCGGCTCCTGCTCGACGAGGGCGAGGACGGCCATGTGGAGCGCGACCTGGTGGGAGCCGGGCATCCGGATGTCATAGCGCTCGGCGATGTCCAGTCGCCGCGACGCCGACTCGCCGGGGGCGACGCGGATGAAATCCTGCGCCTCGTCCTCCTCCGCAGCAGGCGCGTCGCGATCGAGTAGAAACTCGCCATCGCGCCTGAGCACCAGGTAGTGATGCGGCTTCGGGCTGAGAAACGTGCTCTGCAAGAGCACCCATACCGCAACTGGACCATTGTTGCGCAGGGTGCCGGTCACCGGCATCGGCTGGCCCATGCTGTAGGATGACTGGGCTTCGATCGTGCATGCGAGATCTGGTTGCGGCGCGCTCATCTGTTCGTCCTTGTGGTGGTCGGGACTCGGGAGAGCGCCGACGGGAGGCGGGGCAGGCGCCCGACGCCGACGACGCTACCTCGGCGGGCGACATCCTCAAGATGAATTTGGTGGTCTCGGTGCTGCAATGGCGGCGCCATGCGTCGAAATCGGCCTGTCCAACTCCTTCGCCGTCGCGGGTCTCTCGCGGGTTCAGGCTGGCCGGCGACTCCGCCGCACAGAACGACCGCAACGCACATCGGGACACGCCGCGCCGGCCGACTGGCGCGCTCTCAAGGCGGGAGAACGGCGGCCTCTCGCCCAGCGCAATCCACCCCGCGACCGTCCGCTTCCGGGAGGCAACACCCTCGCTGCGACAGGCGACGGCGACGCTTGGCGAGCGGCCAGATCGAGGACGGACTGGCGCTCGACAGTCCATGCGACGACATCTTTTCTCCGACGCCTCCAAGCACGCCCGTAGACACTATGCGTGGAAGTCGACGCAACAACGCATCTGAGACCGCTCGCCACCCGCGAAACTGATCTCTGCGACGCGATGCCCGACAAATTGATCCTGTTGGCGCAGCGGTTTGCCGTTTAACGGCGCTCGTGCGCGATGGGCGCTGTCACCGACATGGCGAGGCGGATGATGTCGAGGCGCGTATTGCAGGAGAGCTTGGCTGCCGCCGTCTTGATCTGCGTCCTCGCAGTCTCGCGCGAGGTGTCCCTTACCTCGCCGATCTCGCTGGCCGAAAGTCCTCGTATGAGCAGGTCGCAGACTTCAGTCTCGCTAGGGCTCAACATGCCAAGCGCGGCCAGTGCTCCGCCGTCTAGCGGCAGGGTCGCCTCGGGATCGAGCAGCAGTACAGCAGCGAGCCGACGCTGCGCATCGTCAGGATCTTGCGCGCCCAGCGACAAAACCCGGACTACGAGCGGTCTGCGCGACGAGCGTCTCTCCATGGTCGCGATAGAGGCGGTGGGAGCCCCGAGTGTCGTCTGAGCCGCTTCCAGCATGGCGGCGAGCTGAAGGGCGCTAGGTATGGAGACCGCGGTCAAAGCGCCTCGCGGGGTGAAGGCTACGCCGTCGCGGGCCGTAGCCATGTCGCGCAGTCGATCATTGGCGAGGACGACGCCGCCGTTCGAGGCGCAGACGGCCAGCGCGAAATCGAAGGCGTTGACGATCTCCGTCAGCGTTCCGCGGTCGGCCTCGAGCTTTGACAGAGTGCGTCTCGCCTGGATCGCCGTCGCGGCTGCAGCCGTCACCGCCACCAGTCGATTGAGCCCCACCGTGTCAACTGCCTTGCTGCCCTCATCGCCATAGATCGCCATGATGTCGAGCCACGGTCCGACATCGTTCACCCGGGCGGTGGTGCGGGTACGGATGCCATAGCGTGACCTGAGCAGGTCGCGGACTTCGCTGGCTGGCAGATCGTTGTCCGCGCCGACGCCGAGCAATGCCGTTTCGGTGCTGAAGCGGAGTGGCGCGCTCACCGCGATCCGTCCGTAGACTTCGTGGTCGTCCTGCCAGCGCCCTGACAGAAGCTCGTCTCCCTCGTTCCGGGGAATTGCGCAGTCCGCCGACATGGCCGCGACGCCACCACGTCGCACTGAAAAATCGTACGCGAAGATTGCGGCCCCCTTTGAGCCGAAGCGTGTGGCGATCCGGCCGCAAAGCTCATCGAGAAGCGTTGGTTCGGCGATCGACCCGGCTGCAATGCGACAAAGCGAGGTCACCTCGTCCCAGTCCATGCGCCGCCGTCCAAGACACCAACCGCCAAGGAAGTGACGCTAGATCGCCAAGGCGCCGCTGACCAGCGGCGCCTTGGCGCCCCTCATGCTGCTTTGCGACGGCTGAGGCGCAAGAACGACGCGAGGGCGGCTGCGAGCAGAAGGCCTGCTCCGGGCAGCGGCACCGGGGTGACGGGCGTCTCAGCTTCCGTCAGCAGCACGCCGGACTCCGAGGTGAAGGACAGACCGGTGGGAAGACTGACGGCCAGCCGCGCGGTCTGGCCGAAGTCTGTCGCGCTGGGCGGCTGGTTGCGCTGAGCGCCGCTCACGAACGACTGGCTCGACGCCGAGAGTCGCACGGTGCGGTTGCTGTCCGTGATCGTGTGGAACACGCTGAGCAGCAGGTTCAGCGAGCCGGGATCGTTGGAGCGGATGTCGATGTCGAAAGCTCCTTCGCTAAAAAGATCGAGGACTGTGGTTGCTGATCCGCTTCCGTCAATTTGGACAGACGAAAGGTTCCGTTGCTGGTCGCCTGTGCCGAAAGTTTCAATAAAACCAGTCGCACCGGGTGCGCGATACGCCGGCCCGCTGATTGCGCCGGTATAAAGGAGGTCGAAACGCACGACCGCTCCGTCGCCGACATCGCCGACAAAGGTCAGCGCATCGACAAATGATGCTGTTGCTCCGCCGCTAGACGGTTGCGGCACACCAACCCCGCCACTTGAGGGCTCGGGCGCAATTGCCGCAAACGTTCGCAGGACGCCGGTCGGAAGATCGGCGGATGCATTGGCCTGATAGAATCCAGTGGCTTCTTGACCTGGAAACAATCGGTCTGCGTCTGAACCGGCCTGGGTGCATGATGCGGCAGGCCCAGCATTCACAATGTCAAGCGGGCTAAGCAGACCACAATACGCCGTCACGACGACGGCTGCAGAGGCCGGCGTCAAGCTCGGCGCGACGAATCCGGCGAGCAGAAGAAGCCGCGCAGCAATCGCTTTCGATCTCATTGTTCAATCCCCCACGTTCGCGTTGGCCGATACATCGACGGCTGCGCGCCAAGCGTCGCCGTTAACGCTGCTGCGCGCATCACCCGCTGGGAGGATGGTTAAACTGAATCGAGCATCTTGGTGCTACGCAACAATCTGAGACGTTGCGCGGATTGACCGGAGCCGCGGCAAACAAGCAGGGGGCGGTTGCATGTGAACAAGCGCCGAAGTGTGATCCCCTACTTCTCTGCTGTATCGACGCCTAGCGACGCCGATTGGCACCGTGACCTAGCACCGATGCATAATTTGATGGCGTCGGTCACGACCCGCTGCCCCGTTGAGCGCCCGTCGTGCATAAACCTCCTGCCGCTCGCGCGAACGACCGTCCACCGACGTCGGCCCTACGCTCAGCGACTGGCCGGAACCGGGAGAAGACCCTCTGCCGTCCGCGCGTCGAGAGGCGGACTGACGCGTCAGGGGGCGGCGTCATGGATTTCATGGTCGCGACTGGCGCAGGGTCGCGCTCCAAGTCTCTAGAGTGCTCAACACCGGTCTGATCGCCTCCCCAAACTCGCTGAGGCGATAGAT
>CAYGUQ010000368.1:0-4901 GCA_964352995.1 uncultured Rhodobacterales bacterium | reverse complement strand
GCACGCCGTTGACGATGGCGACGTCGCCAGGGCGCACCAGCCCCGCGGCGAGGTCGCGCCCCGGCGGGATTGCGCCGACGCCGGCGGTGGTGACGAACAGCCGGTCCGCCGCGCCGCGCCCGACGACCTTGGTGTCGCCGGTGACGATGCGCACGCCCGACGCGTCGGCGGCGGCGCGCATGCTGGCGGCGACGCGGCGCAGCAGCGCGACCTCCAGACCTTCCTCGATGATGAAGGCCGCCGACAGCCACAGCGGCCGCGCGCCCCCCACCGCAAGATCGTTCACCGTGCCGCAGACGGCCAGCGCGCCGATGTCGCCGCCGGGAAACTCCAGCGGCGAGACGACGAAGCTGTCGGTGGTGAAGGCGAGGCGCGCGCCGGGCTCGGCCAGCGCGGCCGCCGACAGCCGGGCCTGATCCTCCATCCCGTCGGGCTCGAAGGCGGCGACGAACACGTCCTCGATCAGGTCGCGCATCGCGCGGCCGCCGCCGCCATGGGCCAGCGTGACCCGCTCGACCCGAGGGGCCGCGATGCGCGCCGCGGCGTTCACGACGCCGCCTCCAGATGCCCGGCGCGGAACTGGTGATAGGCGGCGCAGGCCCCCTCGCTGGAGACCATCAGCGCCCCGAGCGGCGTGGCCGGGGTGCATTCGGCGCCGAACTTCGGGCACTGCGGCGGCTTCAGCCTTCCCTTCAGGACGTCGCCGCAGGCCAGCCCGTCGGGCGCCGCGACCGGGCGCGGCCCGGCCCCGTAGCCGATGCGGAACTTGCGCTCGGCGTCCCACGCCGCGTAGCGGTCGCGAATCCTGACGCCGGAGCGGTCGATTTCGCCGAGGCCGCGCCATTCGAAGCTCTCGCGCGGCTCGTAGACGTCGGCGACCGCCGCCAGCGACGCCGGGTTGCCGTGCTCGGGCACGACGCGGGCGTACTGGTTCTCGACTTCCGCCCGGCCCTCGGCGATCTGGCGCAGCACCATCAGCACCGACTGGAGCAGGTCGAGCGGCTCGAAGCCCGCCACCACGATGGGCTTGCCGTATTCCTGCGCGATGAAGTCGTAGGGATGCACGCCGATGACCATCGAGACGTGCCCCGGTCCGACGAAGCCGTCGAGCGCCATGTGCGGGTCGTCGAGCAGCGCGCGGATCGGCGGCGGCACGGTGATATGGTTGCAGAACACGCTGAAGTTGGGGATCGCCTCGGCCGCCGCCTGCTGGATGGTCAGCGCGGTCGAGGGCGTGGTGGTCTCGAAGCCCAGCCCGAAGAACACGACCTCGCGGTCGGGCGCCTTGCGCGCCAGCGCCAGCGCGTCGAGCGGCGAATAGACCATGCGGACGTCGGCGCCGTCGGCCTTGGCCTGCAGCAGCGACTTGCGCGTTCCCGGCACGCGCATGGCGTCGCCGAAGGTCGTGAAGATCACCTCGGGCCGCTCCGCGAGGTCGACGCACTCGTCCACCCGGCTCATCGGCAGCACGCAGACCGGGCAGCCGGGGCCGTGGATGAACTCCAGCGCCTGCGGCGTGAGCCGGTCGAGGCCGTAGCGGAAGATCGCATGGGTGTGCCCGCCGCAGATCTCCATGATGCGCACGGGCTGCGCCGCGGTCGCGCCGATCTCGGCGCAGGCGCGGGCGATGGCCGCCAGCACGCCGCGGGCGGCGGCGGGGTCGCGGAACTCGTCGGCGTATTTCATGGCGCTACTCCGCCGCCGACAGGCGCATGGCCTCGATCTCGGCCTGCGCCTCGCCGAGCATCGTCAGTATCTCCAGCGTCCTGGCGGCCTCGGCTTCGTCGATCAGGCTCATGGCGAAGCCGACATGGATCAGCGCCCACGCCCCCACCAGCGCCTCCAGCGGCTTCTCGCCCGCCACGCAGGCGACGTTGACCTCGCGGCGGACGCCGGAGACCTCGACCATCGCGAGCCTGCGCGGCGCGTCTGTGATCGCCACGATCAGGCCGGGTATGCCCAGGCACATGTCTACCTCCCTTGCAGCGTCGCCAGCGCCACGGCCGCCTGGCCGAGCGCGAGGCCCCCGTCGTTTGCGGGAACCAGTCTGTGGGTGAGCACCGCGAAGCCCTTCGCGACCAACCCGTCATGGACCAGCCGCAGCAGCGTCGCGTTCTGGAAGCAGCCGCCCGACAGGGCGACCGCATCGGCGCCGCCCGCCACCTTGACGGCCAGCGCGACGAGCGCGCGCGCCAGACCGCGGTGAAAGCGCGCCGCGATCACGCCGGGAGGCGTCTCGAGCAGCAGGTCGCCGAGCAGGGCGCGCCACGCCCCGAGCGGCTCGACATACGGCATGCCCCTGCCGCCCAGCCGCGGGACGGCGAACGGGTAGGCGAGGTCGTCGGGCTCGGCCAGCGCGCCTGCGTCGATGGCGGCCTCGAAGCGCGCCGCCGCCTCGCCCTCCCAGCCCTGCCGCTCCCATGCGAGGCCGGTCATGGCGGCGGCGGCGTCGAAGAGCCGCCCGCAGGATGAGGCGAGGGGGCTGTTGACGCCCTCGCGGATCATCGCGTCGAGGGTCGGCCGCTGCAGCGCCGCCATGCGGTCGAACAGGGGGAGGTCTGCGAAGTTCATGGCGAATTCGGCCCAGCCCATCTCGGCCATGAGATGCGCGTAGGCGTTGCGCCAGGGCTCGCGCGCAGCGGCGTCGCCGCCGGGAAGGGCGACGGGCTTCAGGCAGCCGACGCGCTCGTAGCGGCGATAGTCGCACAGCAAGGCCTCGCCGCCCCACGCCGCGCCGTCCGGCCCCAGGCCGAAGCCGTCAAGCGCCAGCCCCAGCACCGGGCCCGCGTCGAGCGGTCGCCCGTTCTCGGCCATGCAGGCGGCGATGTGGGCGTGGTGGTGCTGCACGGCGACGACCGGAAGGCGGTCGCCCGCGAAGGCCCGGCCGGCCTGCGTCGCGGGGTTGTCGGGATGCAGGTCCACCGCCGCCGCCTGCGGTGCATGGTCGTGCAGAGCGCTCATCAGGCGCAGCGCGCGGGCGGCGTCCTCGCGCGTGGCGTGGTCGTCGAGGTCGCCGACATGGGGGCTCAGGATCGCCTCGCCGCCGCGGACGAGGCAGAAGGCGTTCTTCAGTTCGCCTCCCATGGCGACCAGCTGCGCGTCGCGGTCGAAGCCCTCGGGCAGCGGCAGCGCGGCGGGCGCTAGGCCGCGGGCGCGGCGGATGACGCGCGGCGCGCCCAGAACCACGCGCGCCACGCTGTCGTCCACCCGGTTGGCGATCGGCCGGTCGTGCAGGCAGGCGAAGTCGGCGACGTCGGCCAGCCGCTCGCGCACCTGCTCGTCGGTCACGCATTGCGGCTGGCCCGAGACGTTGCCTGAGGTCATCGCCACCGGCCGCGACAGCCGGCGCAGCATCAGGTGGTGCAGCGGCGCGTGGGGCAGCATGACGCCGAGCGTGTCGAGCCCCGGCGCCACCGCGTCGGGCAGCCGCCGCCCCGCGGCGCGGAGCAGCACGATCGGCGCGGCGCAGCTCGCCAGCAGCGCCGCCTCGGCGTCCGAGACCTCGGCGAAGGCGCGGATCGCGTCGAGGTCGCGCGCCATCAGCGCAAAGGGCTTGGAGGGGCGGCGCTTGCGCTCGCGCAGCCGGGCGACGGCGTCCGCGTTCGTCGCGTCGCAGGCCAGATGCACGCCGCCGACGCCTTTCACCGCGACGATGAAGCCCTTCTCGATCATGCCCGCCACCGCGTCCACGTCGTCGAGCATCGAGAAGCTCTCGGCGTTGACGGCGCCGCCGCCGAGCCGCTCGATCCATGCGCGCGGGCCGCAGGCGTGGCAGGCGATCGCCTCGGCGTGGAAGCGGCGGTCGGCGGGGTCGCGATACTCCGCGGCGCAGTCGGGGCACATGGCGAAGCGCGCCATGGTGGTGCGGGCGCGGTCCCAGGGCCCGGCCTCGGCGATGGCGTAGCGCGGGCCGCAGTCGGCGCAGTTGGCGAAGGGATAGCGGAAGCGCCGCGCGAAGGGGTCGCGCACCTCCGCCAGACAGGCCGGGCAGGTCGCGGCGTCGGGCGTGACGGCGGCGCGCATCGGCCCTGCGGCGGAGGCGGCGATGGCGAAGCCGTCCGGAGCCGGGCCGTCGAGCGGCGCCAGCTCCAGCGCGTCGATGCGGGCGAGCGGCGGGGCCTCGGCGGTCAGACGCTCGGCGAAGCCCTCGACGCCGGCGCCCCAGAGGCGGATCTCCACGCCGTCGCCGGTGTTGCGCACCTCGCCGCTCAGGCTCATGGCGCGGGCGATGCGCCAGACGGCGGGGCGGAAGCCGACGCCCTGCACCTGGCCGCGCACCGTCAGCATCAGCCCTCCGGTCATGGCGCCGCCCCCTCGGCGAGGTCCCAAAGCAGCACGCGGTTGTTGCCGCTGTCGGCGACCGCGACCGTCGCGCCCAGCGTCGAGAGCCCATAGGGCCAGCAGAGCGAGTCGCGCACCGGCATGCCCCAGCGGTTGTCGCCCTTGGCGGCGAAGTCCGGCTGGCCGGTCAGCCGCGTCGCCGAAGGCCCGTCGCCGAAGCCGAGCAGCCGCGAGTTGGCGGTGTCCGCCACCAGCAGCGCGCCGCCCGCCGCGGCGACGGCGTAAGGCATGTTGAGCGCGCGGTCGTCGGGGTAGTAGGCGGCGCGGTTGTGGTCGCAGGCGCCCATGTCGTCCTGCCCCAGCACCGCGTCGCAGGGGGCGCCGTCGCGCGTCGGGAACCCCGCCCACAGCATCACCCTGTTGTCGCCGGCGTCGGCCACCGCGAGCCCCCCGCGCCAGCCGCAGGCCCCGTGCGGCCAGCGCATCGACATGGCGCTCACCGGCCCGCCGGCGTTCTCGTCGCGCGTGAAGACGTCGCGCTGGCCGAGCACGAGATCCGCCGGCTGGCCGCTGCGATCGGGCGCCTCCCACACCAGCGCGCGCCGGTTTCCGGCGTCGCA
>CAYGUQ010000367.1:0-4904 GCA_964352995.1 uncultured Rhodobacterales bacterium | reverse complement strand
GGCCTCGACCGAGATCACCCTGGCGGAGGCGCTGGCCATCCGCGACGCCGCGGAGACACGGACGTGACGACAGAGCCGCTCCCCCTCGCCCCCCTGCCCCGCGTGATGATCGAGCCGGTGGTGCGCGCCGCGCTGCTGGAGGATCTCGGCCGCGCGGGCGACGTCACGACCGACGCGACGATTCCCGCCGGAACGCGCGCGGAGGCGCTGCTCGTCGCGCGCGAGGCCGGCGTCGCGGCGGGGCTCGACGTCGCCCGGCTCGCCTTCGCGCTGGTGGACCCCGAGCTGGAAGTCGCGGCCTGCGCGGCGGACGGCGACCGCGTGGCGGCGGGCGCGCGGCTGCTCGCCGTCTCGGGCTCGGCGCGGTCGATCCTCACAGCGGAGCGGGTGGCGCTGAACTTCGCCGGGCGGCTCTCGGGCGTCGCGACGCTGACCCGGCGCTTCGCCGACGCGGTCGCGCACACCCGCGCCACGGTCGCGGCGACGCGCAAGACGACGCCGCTGCTCAGGGCGCTGGAGAAGCACGCCGTGCGCGCCGGCGGCGGCGGGGCGCACCGCTACGGCCTCGACGACGCCATCCTCATCAAGGACAACCACATCGCGGCCTGCGGCGGCATCGCGGCGGCGCTCGCGCGCGCCCGCGCCTACGCCGGCCACATGATGAAGGTTGAGATCGAGGTCGATACGCTGGAGCAGCTCGCGGAGGTTCTGGCCGCCGGCGGCGCCGACGCGGTGCTGCTCGACAACATGGCCCCCGCGACGCTGCGCGAGGCGGTGGCGACGATCGGCGGGCGCGCGGTGGCGGAGGCCTCGGGCGGCGTCACGCTGAAGACCGTCGCAGCCATCGCCGAGACGGGGGTGAACCTCGTCTCGACCGGCGCGCTGACGCACAGCGCCCAGGTGCTCGACCTCGGGCTCGACTTCGCCTGAGCCTGCGGCCGCTCAGTGGCAGTGGACCCTGCCCACGCGGTTGTCCATGTGGCAGCACTGACCTGGCGGCGAGGCCTTGCGGCAGCCGCCGCCATGGCTGGCGTCCGGAGCAGCCGTCGGCGGCGTGAAGAACGCCAGAGCCGCTAGTGCGATCACGCGCAGCATGCTTCACTCTCCAGTCCTGTCGCGAGCGCCGACGACGAGCTTGCGCCTGCACAGCGCCCGTCGTCCAGCGTTCTCGACGCCACCCGCGCCTCAGCCGATGGCGGGTTCGGCGACCGGGGAGACGTCGACGGCGACCTCCAGCGTGTGCCCGCCGCCGCCCAGCACGACGCCCGTGACCGGCCCGACGTCGCCGTAGTCGCGGCCCCAGGCGCAGGTGACGTGCTCCAGGCCTGGGATGCAGTCGTTGGTCGGGTCGAAGTCCACCCATCCCGCCACCGGGCACCAGACCGAGACCCAGGCGTGGCTCGCGTCTGCGCCCACCAGCTTCTCCTGACCCTCCGGCGGGCGCGTCAGCAGGTAGCCGGAGACGTAGCGCGCCGGTACGCCGAGCGCCCGGCAGCCGGCGAGGAACACATGCGCGAAGTCCTGGCAGACGCCGGCGCGGGCGGCGCAGCTCTCCTTCGCGGTGGTCGCTGCATCGGTGGCGGCGGGGTCGTAGGCGAAGTCGCGGTAGATGCGCGCCGTCAGGTCCCGCGCGGCCTCCAGCACCGGACGGCCGGGGGCGAAGCTCTGGCGCGCGAAGTCCTCCAGCGCGTCGTCGGCGCCGGTGTAATGGGAGGGGAACGCAAAGCCGCTCGCGGCGAGCGCCTTCGGCCCGTCCGGCGCCTGGGCGGCGGCGGCGGCGGCCTCCCAGGGCGTGAAGCCGAGCTCGGGCTCCTCCGCCTGCACCTCCACCACCGAGCGCGCCTCGATGGAGAGCGCGGCGTGGCTCTCGCGGATCTCCAGCAGATGCGCGGCGTTGCCGAACGGGTCGCGCTCGGCGACGAGGGTGTGGCTCGCCGGGCTGATCTCAAGCCTGAAGCGCCGCAGGGTCTGGCGCGGCGTCGCGCGCGGGCTAAGCCGCAGGCGGTGCGAGGACAGCGTCACCGGGTCGGCGTAGCGGTAGATCGTCGTGTGCCGCACCGAGTAGATCATGCGCCCGGCTCCTTCGGCGGCTCGAAGCGCATGGCCGACACCTCGGTCAGCGCGGGTTCGGCGTGTGCGAAATAGGCGCTGGTCACCAGTTCGGCGATGGCGAGCAGCGCCTCCTCGGCGTCGTCCAGGAGCGCAAGCAGCGCGGCGCGGCGCCCCGACGCGTCGACCTCGCCGAGCGCCGGGGCTTCGGCGACGCGCAGGTCGGTCAGCAGCCGCAGCGCCTTGCGGTGCTCGGGGTTGCGGTAGGGCGTCGCGCGGGGCAGCGCGCCCAGCACAGCCTCCGCCTGCGCCACCTGGTAGGCGAGGCTGCGGGGGTTGGCCTCGTCGAGGATCAGCAGGTCGATCGCCGGGGTCGCCTCGGGCGTGGTCAGATAGCGCGAGCGATAGGCGAAGAAGCTGTCGCAGAGCAGGAGCAGCGCATAGAGCGTCGTCGGCTCGTCGTCGTCGGGGACCGCGGCGAGCGCGCGGAACATCTGCGCCACGTGCATCCCGCGCTGGAGCCGGCGGCCGAGTTCGAGGAAGCGCCACGCGAAGTTGCGGGTCATGTTCTCGTGGCTCGCCCCGGCGAAGGCGGCGAGGCTGCGGATGGCGTCCTCGACGCGCCCGCCGATGGAGAGCGCGCGGGCGGGGTCCGGCGCCATGCGCCAGAGCGGCGCGGCGTGCAGCGCGCCGACGTCGCGCCACGCGTCGCGCGAGAGGTGGGCGCGGGCGCGGTTGGCGTTCCAGTAGATCGCCTCGACGGCGCGGGTGGCGCTTTCGGGCAACTCGGGGTCGACCGCCAGGCGCATGATGCGCAGGCGCAGCTCGGCGATGTCGGGCGTCGGCTCGGGCGCGGCCTCGGCCGGCGCGTCGATGCGCAGGGCGAGCAGGCGGGCGAGCAGCGCCGGCTCCTCGGCGCGGCGCGGCGCGTCGATCATGCGCTCGATGACGACCTTGAGGACGCGCAGCGTGAGGTCGGCGCGCTCGCCGTAGCGGCCGAGCCAGAAGAGGTCGTCGGCGACGCGGCTCAGCAGGTCTCGGCCGGTGCGCTGGAGATGGGCGACGCGCCGGCGCTCGCCGAGCCGCGAGGTCGCCGCAGGCTCGCCGCCGCCGAGCGCCAGCCCCAGCCCCGGCGCAGCGTCGACGACCCAGACGTCCTTGGAGGCGCCGCGCCACGGCAGCGCGTCGAGCGGCCCTTCCGGCGCGCTGAAGGCGAGCCCGCCCGGCATCGCCTGCGGGCCGTCCGGCCCCGCCAGCACGAAGACGCGCATGGCGAAGGGCGCGCCGGCGAGGTCGCCGCCGGGCGCCGCGTCCCCGACGCCGCCCTGCGCGCAGGGCGCCAGCCCGGTGCGCACCGGCGCGCGCGCGACGTAGCGCCAGCCCTCCCGCGCGAGCCTGCGCTCCAGCGCCGGGCGTTCGAGGCCGGCGAGCGCGTCCTCCACGCCCGAGCCCGGCCGGCTGACGGCGGCGGTCTCGGTGACGCGCCAGGCGCGGGGGTCGTCGAGATAGCGCGCGCGGGCGGCGGGGTCGCCGAGCCACAGGCTCTCGGCTTCGGCGAGGATCGGCTCCTCGCCGAGCAGTTCGCGGATCAGGCGCGCCGAGAACGGCGCCAGCACGCGGCCGTCGACAGCCCCGGCGCCGATGGCGTTGACGATGCTCACCCGCCCGAGCCGCGCGGCGCGCAGCAGCCCCGGCGGGCCGACGGCGTGGCCCGCCCTGCCCGGCGCATAGAGCGGATCGATCCCCGCCGACGCGGCGCCGCGCAGCATGACGTCGACGCGGCGCAGGCCCTCCAGCGTCTTGACGTGGGCCTCGCCGTCGCGGGCGGCGAGATCGCCGGGCTCGACCAGCGTCAGGCCGAGATAGCGCGCGAGATAGGCGTAGCTGAAATAGGCCGGATCGCTGGGCCCGGGCGTGACGCAGGCCATGCGGCCCTCGGCCGTGGCGTCGCGCTCGAGCGCCTCGCGCAGCGCGTCGAACCAGCGCGCGAGCCGCCGCGCGCCGCTTGAGACGAACATCTCCGAGGCCGCCTGCCCCAGCGCGACGCGGTTGGCGAGCGCCCAGCCCACGCCCTCGGGCCGGTCGAAGGCGTCGTCGAGCACCACCCATTCGCCCGACGCCGTACGCGCCACGTCCACCGCCGAACGCAGCAGCCAGCGCTTCGGCGGCCGGTCCCAGAGCGCGGCGGCGCGCATGTAGCCGCCGCCGCCGAGCACGGCCGCCGGCGCCAGCGCGCCGGAGGTGAAGAGCGACTGCCGGCCGTAGATGTCGGCGAGAACCTTCTCCGCCATGCGGGTGCGCTGGGCGACGCCGGCGGCGAGCCGCGCCCATTCCTCCGCGGAGATCGCGAGCGGGAAATGGTCGAAGCGCCATGGCGCGGCGACGCCGGAGCGCGCGGCGCCGGGGCCGGTGTCGAGATAGGGGTTGAAGGAGAGGCCGGCCTCCTCCAGCGCCCGGCGGGCGTCGCGCCCGATCTGTCCGCGGCCCTCGGCCCCGGCCTCGACCCAGGCCGAGACCAGCCCGCGCCAGGCGGGGCGGACGGCGCCGGCGGCGTCGACCATCTCGTCATGGACGCCGGCGCGCTGGACGTAGCCGGCTCCGCCGCGCCGCCCTTCCGCCTCTGACGTCGTCGCTGCGGAGAAGTCCGCGTTCATCGAGGCGTGTTCCTAACGCTGAAGCCGCAGGTCGAGGGTGCAGCCGGCGCGACCGTCGGCGCCCGCGACCATGCGAGGCGTCCGCGGCGCGGCGCGGCCGGGCGTGTGGCCCATGGCCTGGAAGCGGGCGAGCCGCCTGCCCTGCGCCTCCAGCGCATTGATCGGCCGGGTCTCGTAGGCCCGCCCGCCCGGATGCATGAC
>CAYGUQ010000366.1:0-4906 GCA_964352995.1 uncultured Rhodobacterales bacterium | reverse complement strand
TGCCGCTGCTCGCCCTCGTCCCCGGCCTGCCGCTCGCGCTGTGGCTCGTCGCGCGCGCCGTCCGCCGCCGCGGCCCCTTCGGCGCCGGCGAAGCGGGGGAGGTCGCGATCCTGCTCGCGCTCGTCGCCTACGCCGCTTCGCTCTGGGCCGTCGGTTTCACGCTCTCCACCCTCGCGCTGCTGGCGTGGATGCTGCTGGCGCGGGCCGGCATGAAGCCGCTCGCGGGCTGCGCCTACGGCGCGGCGGTGTTCGCGGTCGTCTGGCTGCTGTTCGACGTTCTGAGAGGCGACGCGCCCGTCGGCGCGTTCACCGGCCTGAGCTGACCCTTGAGGAGACCGCCATGACGGACCCCGACATCATCGAGCCGAGCATCGACCCCGCCACCAAGAAGATCGGCGTGCGCACCGTCACGGCGACCAACGCCGCCGGCACGCGGACGAAGATCAACGTGCGGGACTTCGCGCCCGTCTACACCGACGAGCCGGCGTCGCTCGGCGGCACGAATTCGGCGCCGAGCCCGCTGGAGACGGTTCTCGTGGCGCTCGTCGGCTGCGACGGCGTCATCATCAACGGCGTCGCCAAGGCGATGGGCTTCGCCTACGCCGGCGTCGACTTCGCCTGCGAGAGCCAGATCGACGTGCGCGGCCCCAAGGGCGTGCCGGGGATCCGCCCCTATTTCGAGACGGCGACGCTGAAGATCGTCGTCTACACCGACGAGAGCGACAGGCGCTTCCAGCAGCTCCGCAAGAACGTCGAGTTCCGCTGCCCGGTGATGAACCTGCTCAACGCCGCCAAGGTCGCGATGGACGTGACGTGGGAGGCGCGCCCGGCCGCCGACTACGCCGGCGACGTCGACTGAGGCCGGTTCGCCCTCAGGGGAACAGCTTCTGGACGTAGACCGGCAGCGCGAAGGCCGCCTTGTGGACTTCGGGCGTGTAGAACCGCGTCTCGAAGCCGGCCTCGGCGAAGCGGCGCTCCAGCGTGGGAAGCTCCACGTGGCGGGCGTCGCCGTCGCTGCCCCAGCCCATCGCCATCGGCCCGCAGACATAGGTCGGCACCTGGGTCAGGTAGCAGGTGGCGTCCTCGAACAGCGCCCCGAAGGCGCGCAGCGTGCCGGTCAGCTCCCCGCCCTGAAGGAACGGCACGCCGTTCTGCGTGACGATGATCCCGCCGGGCTTCATCCGGTTGCGGGCGTGGCCGTAGAAGGTGTCGGTGAACAGCGTCACGCCGGGGCCGATCGGGTCGGTCGAGTCGACGATGACCACGTCGAACGCCTCGCCCTCGGCCTTCATGTAGTCGGCGCCGTCGGCGATCACCACTTCCAGGCGCGGGTCGTCGAAGGCCCCGCCGCCGATGCCGGGCAGATACTGCTTGCTGAACTCGATGACGCCGGCGTCGATCTCGACCATCACGACCCGCTCGACGCCCCGATGCTTCAGCACCTCGCGCGCCATGCCGCCGTCGCCACCGCCCACGATCAGCACGCGCGTCGCCGAACCGTGAGCGAAGATCGGCACATGGGCCATCATCTCGTGGTAGATGAACTCGTCGCCTTCGGTGACCTGCACCACCCCGTCGAGCGTCAGGATGCGCCCGAAGGTGGGGTTGCGGAACACGCGCAGGCGCTGGTGCTCGGTCTCGCTGTCGTAGAGCAGCGTGGCCTCGCGCAGGCACTGGCGGAAGTCGTCGTGGAGGGTCTCGACCGACCATCCCGGCATGATGCCGCCATCCGCTTCGCTCATCGCCCGCGCCCCCCGCTGTTCACCCCGCCGGTCGGGGTTAGCCGAGGCGGCGGCGGGCGCGCAACCCCGCCGTCAGAACAGCAGCAGATAGTCGGTCGAGGGCGCCTCGCCGGCGTCGGCCCAGAAGGCGGAGCCGTCGCGGCCGTCTGCGACGCCGCGGCGGGCGGCGAAGGCCGCGGCTTCGAGCAGGTCGAACTCCTCGTCGACGGCGAACTCGCGTTCGTCGGCGACGACGCCGCGCTTGAGGGTGACGGCGGAGAAACGGTCGATCTTGTCCATGCTGGCCATCCCGGCCTCCTGTGGTTGTCCTGCGTTCACCATGCGGGAGGTTCGATTCGCCCGCTGTGACGCGCGCCACAACCATCGCGCGGCGCCGTCAGCCCGCCGGCGCCGCGCCGTCAGCCTCGGTTCGCAGGACGCATGGGTCGCCTCAGCCGGCGCGCTCGATGGCGTATTTCTCGCGCATCTTGGCGAGCCCCTCATGCACGCCGATCTCGATCTGGAGCCGCAGCAGCTCCTCGTCGCGGCGGCGGAACTCGGCGATCAGCTCGTCGAGGTCGGCGTTGTCGCCCATCCGCGCCAGCCCCTCGCGCGCCAGCATCACCGAGCTCTCGAAGACCTCGCGGATCGAGACGTCGGCGCCGGCCTCGCGCATCTCGATGTCGGAGAAGCGGTCGTAGGTGGTGGCGAGGATGAGCTGGCCGGGGAAGCGCTCGCGCAGCCGCTGCACGGCCATGCGCGCGCCCTCGCGGTCGTTGATGCAGAGGAAGATCGCCCGCGCCTCCGCCGCGCCGGCCATGGTCAGCACGTCGAGCCGCGAGCCGTCGCCGAAGAACACCTTGTTGCCGAACTGCGCCGCCATCTGGATGCGTCGCGGCGAGTTGTCGATCAGCGTCAGGTCGTAGCCGCGCATCTGCAGCACCCGCGCCACGATCTGCCCGGTGCGCCCGAAGCCCGCGACGATGACGTTGGCGGGCCTGGCCTCGGGCGGCTCCAGCCCCCGCGCCTCGGCGCGCGCGCCCTGCCGCTTCGCCCACCAGTCGGCGGCCTTCACCGCCGCCGCCGTCAGCGCCATCGAGACGCCGACGAGCGCGGTCAGCAGCGCGGCGTCGCGCGGCGTGATGAGCCAGTTGGCGGACGCCAGCGCCAGCAGCACGAAGGCGAACTCGCCGGACTGGCCGAGCGTCGCGGCCAGCCGCACCGCGTCGGTCTCGCTGGAACCGGAGCGCTGGCCGACGACGAAGAGCAGCGCCGCCTTCAGCACGTAGAGCCCCAACGCCCCGCCCGCCACGATCGCGATGTTGTCGAAGGCCAGCGCCCAGTCCACCGACATGCCGACCGCGATGAAGAACAGGCCCAGAAACAGCGAGCGGAACGGCTCGATGTCGGTCTCGAGCTGGTGGCGGAACTCAGTCTCGGCCAGCAGCAGCCCGGCGAGGAACGCGCCCAGCGCCATCGACAGCCCCGCCGCCTGCATCGCCAGCGCCGACGCCGCCACCACGAACAGCGCCGCGGCGGTGAACACCTCGTCGGCGCCGGCCATCGCGATCGCGCGGAAGAGCCACGGCAGACCGTAGCGCGCCACGACGATCAGCGCCGCCAGCGCGGCGACGGGCACGACGACGTCGACGAGGCCGGCGCTGTCCGGCCCGCCGAGCGGCGCCAGCAGCGCCGTCAGCGCCAGCAGCGGCACCACCGCCATGTCCTGAAACAGCAGGATGGAGAAGGCCTTGCGGCCGTATGGAGTGGCGAACTCGCGCCGCTCGCGCAGGATCTGCACGCCGAAGGCCGTGGACGAGAGCGCCAGCGCCAGCCCCGTCACCACCGCTCCGGCCAGCGAGAAGCCCGCGAGCCACAGCGCCGCCGCCAGCGCCGCGCCGGCGCTGAGAAGCTGCGCGAAGCCGAGCCCGAGGATCTCCGACCGCATGCGCCACAGCCGCGACGGCTGCAGCTCAAGCCCGATCACGAACAGCAGCAGCACGACGCCGAACTCGGCGACGTGCATCACCTGCTCGCCGTCCTCCTGATCGGCGATCAGCCCCAGCCCGGCCGGCCCGATGACCGCTCCGGCGAACAGATATCCCAGCACCGAGCCGAGCCCGAGGCGCTTGAACGCCGCGACCCCCGCGACCGCGGCGCCGAGATAGACGGCCGCGTCGAGCAGAAACGGATCGGCACCAACCGCCATGGCCGCGCTCCCTCAAAAGGCGGCGACCAGCATCGCCCGCCCGGCGCCGCAGCGCAACGCGCGGCGCATGGCGCTTCGTCGTCAGATCTCGCCCATCAGCCTCAGCCGCATCAGGCAGGCGGAGGAGACCGCGTCGATGATCTCGCCCGCCACCGCCGCCGCCACGGCGCGCTCGACGGGCCATGGCCGCGCCACGAGGTCCTGCTCGGTGTCCTCGAGCTGCTGCGGACCGAGCGTCAGCCCGGTGGCGAGAAACAGCGCGCCGGTCTGCGCGACGAGCGCCGGCGCCGGCGCCACCTCGGCGACATAGCGCCAGTTCAGCGCGGTGACGCCGGTCTCCTCGCGCAGTTCGATGCGCGCCGCCTCCTCGACCGGGATGGCGTCGCCGCCGGGCGCGACGCCCATCGGCAGCTCCCATGTCCGGCGCCGAAGGGGGTGGCGCCACTGCTCCACCATCCAGATCTCGCCGTCCTCGACCGCCGCCGCGATCGCGTAGCGCGGGCGGGCGATGTAGGCGTAGACGCTCTCGGAACCGTCGGGGAGACGCACCGCTTCCTCCCGCAGGGTCACGAAGCGGTTCTCGAAGGCTGTGCGGGTGGAAAGCGTCTCGAACATGGCGGCGGGTCCCGGAGCTTGTGCTGCGCCGCAACCTGACGCCGCAATCGCGGCCGATGCGCGGCGGCGCGTCGTCGCGCCCCGCCGCTTCCAGCGGCCGCGCCCCGCCGCCTGCAGCGGCCGCGCCCCTCAGCCCAGCGGCGCGATGGAGGGCGGGCCGCCCTCGCGCACCAGCAGGCGCACGGCGGCGCCTGGCGGGATCGGCTCGCGGTCGGTCTGCACGACCGTCATGCGGCGGTCGAACGGCAGCCTGACGACATATTCGACCGTGTCGTATCGCCGGCGCGGGGAGCCCCATCCGTCATGGCCGCCGCGCCAGCCCCACGGGTCGCGGCGGCCCCAGCGGTCGTAGCGCCCGCGT
>CAYGUQ010000365.1:0-4907 GCA_964352995.1 uncultured Rhodobacterales bacterium | reverse complement strand
GATGGGCTTCGCGCGGCTCTCGGCGGGCCGCGCGGCGCTGATCGTCGACGCCGCCGCCCCGCCGCCCACCGGCGTCGCCGGCGCCAGCGCGCTCGCGCTGGAGTTCGCCGTGGGGCGGGAGCGCGTGTTCGGCGCCATCGGCCCCGGCGCCGCCTTCGGCCCGGCCTGGGCCGCAGCCGCACGCGCCACTGCGGCGCATTCGGCGGTGGAGGTCGCGGACGTCTCGTCCTCCCGCCTCGGCCCGGCGGGCTTCGCCGCCCGCGTGCGCGGCCGCCGCTTCCGGGCCCCGGCGCCGACCGTGACGGTCGAGCGCGCCCGCGACGAGACCGGCCTGTGGCTGCGCGGCGAGCATGACGGCTATCTCGCCCGCTTCGGCGCGGTGGTCTCGCGGCGGCTGCTGCTGGCCCATGACGGGCGCGACCTGCGCGGCGAGGACACGCTCTCCTGCCCCGACGACGCCGCCCGCCGCCGGTTCGACGCCGCCGCGCGCCGGGCCGGCGGCGCGCTGCCCTTCCTCGTGCGCTTCCACCTCGCGCCGGAGATGTCGGCGCGGCTGGAGGGCGGCGCGGTCGTCGTGGTCGCGCCGTCGGGGGCGGAGTGGCGGCTGCGCGCGGCCGGCGGCGGGCTGCGGCTGGAGGAGAGCGCCGCGCTCGACGACCGCGCCGGCCGCCGCCGCGAGGCGACGCAGATCGTGCTGGCAGGCGCGGCGCGGGACTACTGGGGCCGCGTCGCCTGGGCGCTGGAGCAGACCGCGCCGGCGCCCGTGCGCCGCAGACGCGCCGCCGCCGCGCAGGCCTGAGGCCGAGCCGCCCGCGCCCATTGCGCAACGCCCCGCCCAGAGGCTAAGGCGCTGACCATCGGCAGGGGCGGCGCAGGCGGTGAGGCGATGAACGGCATGGCGGGCGAAGGCGGAGACGCAGCCGCTCCGGGCGGCGTGGTCGAGGTGCGCCGCGCGCTGATCTCGGTCTCCGACAAGACTGGCGTCGTCGCCTTCGCGCAGGCGCTCGCCGCGCGCGGGGCGGAGATCGTCTCGACCGGCGGCACGGCGGCGGCGCTGCGCGAGGCGGGGCTGGCCGTGCGCGACGTCGCCGAGGTCACCGGCTCGCCGGAGATGATGGACGGCCGCGTCAAGACGCTGCACCCGCGCATCCATGGCGGCCTGCTCGCCCGCCGCGACGACCCCGCGCACATGGCCGCGCTTGTCGAGCACGCCATCCCCGCGATCGACCTGCTCGCGGTGTCGCTCTATCCGTTCGAGGCGACGGTGGCGCGCGGCGCCTCTCCCGAGGACTGCGTGGAGAACGTCGACATCGGCGGCCCCGCCATGCTGCGCGCCGCGGCGAAGAACTTCGCGGGCGTGGCCGTCGCCTCCGACCCCGAGGACTACGCCGCGATTCTCGCCGACATCGACGCCGCGGGCGGCGTGAGCGCGGAGCTCCGCCGCCGCCTCGCCGCCCAGACCTTCGCGCGCGTCGCCGCCTACGACGCCGCCGTCTCGGCCTGGATGGCGGAGCAGGCGGGGCTGGAGACGCCGCGCTGGCGCGCCGCCGCCGGCCGGCTGCGCCAGCCGCTGCGCTACGGCGAGAACCCCCACCAGCGCGCGGCCTTCTACGTGGACGGCGGCGCGCGCCCCGGCGTCGCCTCGGCGCGGCAGGTCCAGGGCAAGGAGCTGAGCTACAACAACATCGCCGACACCGACGCCGCTTTCGAGGCGGTCGCGGAACTTGGGTCGGATCGGCCCGCCTGCGTCGTCGTCAAGCACGCCAACCCCTGCGGCGCCGCGCTCGGCGACACGCTTGCCGAGGCCTACGGCCGCGCCTTCGACTGCGACCGCGTGTCCGCCTTCGGCGGCGTCATCGCCGTCAACCGCCAACTCGACGCCGCCGCCGCCGAGGCGATCGCGGGCGTCTTCACCGAAGTCGTCATCGCGCCGGGCGCCGACGCCGCGGCGCTCGCGGTCTTCTCGCAGAAGGCCAACCTGCGCCTGCTGCTGACCGAAGCGATGCCGGACCCGGCCGAAGACGGGCTCGCCTGGCGGCAGGTCTCCGGCGGCTGGCTCGCGCAGTCGCGCGACGCGCGGCTGCTGGAGGAGATGAAGGTCGTCACCGCGCGCGCCCCGAGCGCCGACGAACGCGCCGATCTGCGCTTCGCGTGGGCTGTCGCCAAGCACGTCAAGTCGAACGCCATCGTCTACGCGAAGGGTCAGGCGACCGTCGGCGTCGGCGCCGGCCAGATGAGTCGGGTGGACAGCGCCCGCATCGCCGCGCGCAAGGCCGCCGACATGGCCGCCGCGCTCGGCCTGCCCGAGACGCCGACGAAGGGCTCAGCCGTCGCCTCCGACGCGTTCTTCCCCTTCGCCGACGGGCTGGAGGCGCTGGCTGAGGCGGGCGCCACGGCCGTCATCCAGCCCGGCGGCGCGATGCGCGACGCGGAGGTGATCGCCGCGGCGGACCGGCTGGGCCTCGCCATGGTCTTCACCGGCCTGCGCCACTTCCGCCACTGAAGGGTGCGGCATTGAATTTCGGGGCGCGTCGGGGGATGCTCCCGCCCGCATCCATCATCGGAAGGTTCGCCGCCATGCCCCGGCTGATCGCGCTCTTGTCCGCCGCCTGCCTCGTCGCGGGGGTCGCCGCCGGCCCGGCCGCGGCGCTCGACACGCCCGCCCGCGCGGCCATCGTCGTCGACATGACCTCCGGCGCCGTGCTGATGGAGAAGGACGCCGACGAGCCGCTGCCGCCGGCCTCGATGTCCAAGCTCATGACCATGAACATGGTTTTCGAGGCGCTGGCGGAGGGCCGCCTCTCGCTCGACGACCGCATGCCGGTCAGCGAGAAGGCGTGGTCCAAGGGCGGCAGCAAGATGTTCGTCAACGTCGGCGACCGCATCCGCGTGGGAGACCTCATCCAGGGCGTCACCGTGCAGTCGGGCAACGACGCCTGCATCGTGCTGGCCGAGGGGCTGGCGGGGACCGAGGAGGCCTTCGCCGAGCGCATGAACGCGCGGGCGAAGGAGATCGGCCTCACCCACTCCCATTTTGTCAACGCCACCGGCTGGCCGGACGAGGGCCACGTGATGAGCGTGCGCGACCTCGCGACCCTCGCCGAGCGCATCGTCGAGCAGTTCCCCGAACAGCACCGCTACTTCTCGGTGCGCGAATTCACCTGGGAGGGGATCACCCAGCAGAATCGCAACCCGCTGCTTTATCTCGACATCGGCGCCACGGGCATGAAGACCGGCCACACCGAGGACGCCGGCTACGGGCTTGTCGCGACGGTCGAGCGCGAGGGCCGCAAGGTCGTCGTGGTGATCGCGGGGCTCGAAAGCGCGGGCGCGAGGCGCGTCGAGGCGGAGAAGCTCGTCGCCTGGGCCTATCGCGAGTTCCGCACCGGGGCGCTCTACCGCGCCGGCGAGACGGTCGCGCAGGCCGACGTCTGGATCGGCGCGGCCGATGCGGTGGGCCTCGCGCCCGCGCGCGACATCGTGGTGACGGCGCCGGCGGCGGACGCGGAGGGTCTGACGGCGCGCGTGCGCTACGACGGCCCGGTCGCGGCGCCGATCGCGAAGGGCGACGTCATCGCCGAACTGGTGGTCGAGACGCCGGGCGTCGGCGCGGTGAGCCATCCGCTCGTCGCCACCGAGGACGTGCCGGCCGGCGGCGTGCTGGCGCGGGTGACGGCGGCGGCGCGGCTGGCGCTCTCGGCCGCGCTCGGCGCCGCGGGTCTCGACGACGTCAGCGTCGCGGACGTCGGCCTCGACCGCGTCGGCCTGTGAGCGCGTCCGTGAAGGCTGCGCCCCTGACGTCAGCTCGCGCCACGCCTGCGGCCGCGCGCCCGTCGGGGCGATGAGCGCGGCGGCGGGCGCCGGCGCGACGCCTTCCTCCGCGGGCCGGCTCGTCACGCTGGAGGGCGTCGACGGGGCCGGCAAGTCCACCCAGGCGCGGCTGCTGGCCGAGGCGCTGCGCGTCGCCGGCCGCGCGGTGACGCTGACGCGCGAGCCCGGCGGAGCGCCGGGCGCGGAGGCGATCCGCCGCCTGCTGGTGGAGGGCGAGCCGGGGCGCTGGTCGGCGCTGACGGAAGTGCTGCTCTTCACCGCCGCGCGACGGGACCATCTCGAACGCACGCTGGCGCCGGCGCTGGCGGCCGGCGATGTCGTGATCTGCGACCGCTTCGTCGACAGCACCCGCGCCTACCAGAGCGCCGGCCGCGGCGAAGGCGCGACCGCCCCGCGCGAGACGGTCGACGCGCTGCACAGGCTCTGCATCGGTCGCGACCCCGACCTGACGCTGGTGCTCGACCTCGACCCCGCCGAGGCCGCGGCCCGCGACGGCGCCGCAAAGGGCGCCGAGACCCGCTTCGAGGCGTTCGGGGACGCCTTCCAGAGGCGCCTGCGCGCGGCCTTTCGCGCCATCGCCGAGGCGGAGCCCGCGCGCTGCGCGCTGGTCGACGCAGGCGGCGCGCCGGAGGCCGTCGCCGCGCGCCTGAAGGCGGTCGTCTTCGCCCGACTCGGAATCGAGGGGCCGTGAGTCGCGCGCCCGGTCGCGCGCCCGGGCGCGCCACGGCCCGCGCAGCCGCCGCGCAGGAGCCCGCGCCCGATCAGGTGGAGGGCGCGCCGCACCCGCGCGAGACCGTCGGCCTGCACGGGCAGCAGGCCGCCGAGCGCGCGTTCCTCGGCGCATGGGCGGGGGGGCGGCTGCACCACGCGTGGCTGATCCGCGGCCCGCGCGGCGTCGGCAAGGCGACGCTGGCCTACCGGCTCGCGCGGGCGCTGCTCGTCCACGGCGACGCCGCGCCGGAGACGCTCGACGTCGACCCCGGCCATTCGGTGGCCCGGCGGATCGCGGCGGAGTCGGAGCCGCGGCTCAAGGCGCTGCGGCGCGGCGGAGGCGGCGTCGTCGAGCGGCCCGAGGT